>JBAXQG010000021.1:0-12016 GCA_037131855.1 bacterium | reverse complement strand
AGCCCCCGGCAGGGAGTTCTCAGCGAATTGCCGCTGACTCTCTACCATGGCACAACGAAAACAGATATCCTAATTAAGAAGAGCCCCCGCGGGGGCTCTTCTTTTATGGTCAAATTCAAATAATCAGCAACCCACCGCTTGACTCAGTTCAGGATCGCCAGGGTCCGTTCGATGCGCACCAACGCTTCTTCCAGGTTTGGAGTGGAATTTGCGTAGGAGAGCCGTAGATAGCCTTCCCCCTGCTCACCGAAAGATCTTCCAGCCAGAGTAGCTACCCCGCCTTGCTCCAACAACAGGTTGGCAATCTCCCCAGATGGCCGGCCGAAGGACTTCACATTAGGGAACGCATAGAAAGCCCCTACCGGCAAACGGCAACTTACCCCAGGAATGAGGTTCAAACCGGCGACCAGCAAATCGCGGCGATGGCGGAACTCGGCTACCATCGCTTCGGCCTCTTCCTGTGGCCCTTGTAACGCTTGGATTACGGCCATCTGGCTGAAGCCGGCTGTACAGGATACTGAGTTTACCATCAGCTTCCGCACCGCTTCTGCCAAATCGGCCCTCATCACGCCATAACCCAGACGCCAGCCAGTCATGGCATAGGACTTGGAGAGGCCGTCCAGAATCACCACTTGTTCTTTCATCCCCGGCAACGAGGCCAGCGAGAGATGCTTTCGGTCGTAGAGGATACGGCTGTAGATCTCGTCAGAAAGAACCACCAGATCGCGGCCGCGAATCGCCTCGGCGATGCCCTCCATATCCTCTGGGGAGAGGGCTCCGCCTGTGGGATTGTGGGGCGAGTTAAGGATGATCATCTTGGTCTTTGGGGTGATCAACCGCTTCAGTTCGTCTATATCCAGGCGGAAGTCCAACTCTTCGCGCAGGGCGATGGGCACGGGCCGGGCGCCGGTGAAGCGGATCATCGAAAGGTAGGTGGAAAAGCCGGGATCGGGGAAGATAGCCTCGTCGCCTGGTTCCAGGCAAGCCAAGGCCAGGAAGAAAAGAATCGGTTTGGCGCCGGGCGTGATGATCACCTCTTCTGCGTCAACGGGGATAGCGCGGCTGCGGGCGACATGCTCGGCCACCGCCTGCCGCACCTGGGGAAGGCCGGTGGTTGGGGCATAGTGCGTGTATCCCTCCGCCAATGCGCGAACCGCGGCATCCTTGATGTGCTGAGGGGTGTCAAAATCGGGCTCGCCGATCTCCAGATGGATCACGTTGCGGCCTAGCGCCTCAAGCCTCCGGGCTTTGGCCAATACTTCAAAGGCCGACTCGGTCGCGAGCAGATCGATCCGCTTTGCCAACACTGAACTCATTTCCTCGAATCCTCCCTGAACCAGTTATTGGTGGCACTTGCCAGGCCAGTGTAACAGGACGCGCTGCCGCGGGCTATCAATCTGCCGCAAGCTAACAAATTATTAATTAAAAATTAAAAATTATTAATCCTCTTGGGTGGGCAGATTCTGAAAAGCGCGGAAGGCGGGAGCGAACCTGGCATCCAGGCCGTAGAGATCGAGCACTTGCTGCGGGTTCACTTCCCCTGGAGGACAATCGCCAACCAGGCGCCCCTCTTGAAAAAGCAGGATCCGTTGACTGTACATCGATGCCAATCGGAAATCGTGGTAGACGGCCAGTACGGTTAAGCCTGAATCGGTCAACTGTCGCAGCAGGGCGGTCGTCTCCAACTGGTAGCGCAAGTCGAGGTGCAAGGTTGGTTCGTCCAGCAAAAGCAGTTGGGCTTCCTGGGCGAGCGAACGGGCGATCATCACCCGCCGCTTCTCTCCCCCGCTCAACTGCAGGTAAGGTTTTTTCACCTTTCTCGCCAAACCCACCCTTTCCAGCGCATCCTGGACAGCCTGCCGATCCTGGGAGGTGTCCGGGAAGAAGGGATTGTGGGGAAAGCGTCCCATCATGACGATCTCTTCCACCGAAAAGGGAAAGGATTCGCCATCCTCCTGAATCAGCAAGGAGACCCGCTTGGCTAGTTCGCGACGACTGTAGTCGCGAACTTCCCGCCCCTCCAGCCGGACGGATCCACTCTGCTTTGGCAAGAGACCGAGGATTCCTCGCAGGAGAGTGGTCTTGCCGGATCCATTAGGTCCTACCAGGGCCGCGAACTGTCCCCGCAGCAGGGAGAAATGAATCCCTTCAAAGATCCAGCCTTCACCGTACCCGCCAGAAAGACCCTTCACTTCCAGGAAGGGTGTTCCCGGTATCTCCGTCCGCTGCGAAGGTCCATGCCCCAGAGGCTCAGCGCCTGCTGCCATCATGAGCCGCATCATTTCTTGCGCAGCAGGTAGAGAAAGAAAGGCACACCCAATAAGGCAGTGAGCACTGAAACAGGGATCTCGTACCCGGGAATGATCGAGCGGGCCAGGTTATCGGCTGTCAAAAGGAGTACGCCGCCTCCAATGAAGGAAGCCGGCAAGAGGCGGCGATGGGTGGCTCCCACCCACATCCTGGCCAGATGCGGCACGACCAGCCCCACGAAGCCGATAATGCCCGCCGTAGCCACTGAAGCGCCGGCCAACAACCCTATCACCACCACCAGCAACAACTTGAAGCGTTGCACGGAGAGGCCCATCCCGAGGGCGTTCTCCTCCCCGACCAGCAACAGGTTGAGCGGTTTGGCCAGAAAAGCCAGGATCAGGGTTCCCATCGCCAGATAAGGCAGGAGGGTGATCACCGACCCCCAGCCGGCTCCGGCGAAACCCTCCAGGCTCCAGAGCAGGCTGCGTTTCAGTACATCGCGGCCGATGAGGGCGATGAGGATGCTGAGGGAACCGAACAGATAATTGGCAGCGATTCCGGCCAGGAGCAGGGTGTTCACCGGAAGAGCGCCTTGACGGCGCCCCACCAGCAACACCAGCAGCGTCACCAGGATCGCTCCAGCGAAGGCGAAGAGGGGGGTGGCCAAAACCCCGGGGAAAAGATAGACGATGTTTAATGTCAAGGCCAAGCTGACCGCCGCACTGGCTCCGGCGCTGGTCCCCACCACAAAGGGATCGGCCAGGGGATTGCGGAAGATGGCCTGACTGATCGTTCCGGCCAAAGCCAAGGCGGCTCCCACCAGGAAGGCGGTCAGCATCCGTGGCAGCCGAAGCTGCCAAACGATGCTGACATGAGTAGCTGGCGCTTGGCTCCAGCCGAGGGGTTGCTCCAAAGCCCGCCAGACCTCCGCCGGTGAGAGAGTAGCACCCCCTACCAGCAGGCCCCATGCGAATATACTCAGAATTACGAAGGCGAGCAGACCCAGGACAGCCGGTCTGCTTAGGGTGTAACGAACCACTCCGGGTGGAGGAAACGGGCCAGTTCGTCCAGTGCCTGGACAATGCGAGGCCCCGGCCGTAGATAGACGTTAGGGTCAGCAGCCTGCAGAATTCGGCCTGTAGCTACTGCCGTAACCTGCGACCAGCCTTCTCGTCCTTTTGGACCGGTACTGCCGGCTTGCGGCGGGTAAAGCAGAACGATCGTCTGGGGGTCTTCAAAAAAGATGTATTCGGTGGCCAGGGCCGGATAGGCATCTTCGATTACAGTGGCGATATTGGTTCCGCCGGCCAAGGTCACCAAGTCATCACCGAAGGTTCCTCGCCCGAAAGTGTAGAAGGGTTCTTGCGGCCAAGTCTCCAGGAAAACGGTGGGCAGCGTGGCGGTCGCGGTGGCTACTTTCTTCTGCAAGCTCCCGATCTTCTCTTCGATCCCGGCAACCAGCTTGGTGGCCTGGAGGCGGGTTCCGGTCAGGTCGCCCAACTCGCGCAGGTCGATCAGCACCTCAGGAATGGTCTGTGGGTTCAAACCAAAGACCGGCACTCCCTGTTTCCGTAGATTCTCCACCAGGGTCATCGGGTTGCCGAAGACAGCCAGCACCAAGTCTGGCTGAAGAGCGAGGATCTTCTCCAGGCTGGGGTTGTCGATACTGCCAACTTTCTCCAGCTTGCTCACCTCGGACGGGTAATCGTCAGCGGTCGTGACGCCTGCGAGGCGGTCGAAGATCCCCAGGGCATAGATCATTTCGGTAGCCGAGGGTCCTAGCGAGACAATCCGTTGGGGGGGGTTGGCTAGGGTGACAACGATGCCGGAAGCGTCGGTAGCGGTATAGGCGAGTGGAATCATTGAGCTTGTGGTGGTAGGGGGGGAGCTAGATTGGCTTGGAACGGAGGGGACGCACCCTCCTGCAAAAAAGCCCACAGCAACCAGCAACGCCAGGCCGAAAACCAAGCGGCGAGAGTAATAATTCATACTGCTTCTCCTTTCACACGAAGGAAAAATTCCGCGGTTTTCGCGGGGAAAGCAGGTTTCCTGGCTCGGGGTCATCGCCCGTTTCGCCTTCCCAGCTCGCGCCAGTGGCTTTGTGGGCTCATCCCTTACAGTGGCGGGACCGCGACGGCATTTCACCGTCTTCCCTACTCTTTCCAGTGATTAGTAAAGCAGTAAGATAGATCTCTGTCAAAGTAAGACCCAGGCTCCACCTGGTCTTTCACCAGGTAAAAGGGAAGGAAGGCGAACTTGCGCGAGAGAAAGTACGTCTAATTCCAAATGATGACAATTGACTGATCTTGCCGTGTTGTCATGCTGCCACAGGCTTTGGTGTCCAATCGCGGGCAAAAGCGTATAATAGCGTAGGTTTGCAGAGGTTCATCCCGGGTTTGGCGTGGATGGACCATGTTTTACCGTTCTCGCGAGATAAGTCGGCACAAGAAAAAAGAAAACGGAGGTGTTGTACGCACAATGAACACAATGAAGAAAGCCTTGGGTCTGGGGCTCGCCTTGCTTCTGGCCATGTCTGTGATGACCCTACCCCCGCTGGGCGCTTCTCCGGCGGCGGCAGCCAACGAAGGCCAGTTTGTTTTCTTCCAGGTCAACGGAGGAACTACCGCCACCGTCAACCCGGGCGGGCAGGTCACCTTCACCTTCTCCTTCCTGCCCCACCTGTTCATGAACCAAGGCACCGTGCAGATCGTCGATGTGCCGGAAAACAGCCTGACCACGTTCATTGGCAGCATCCCCGATCCATTTGTCTGGCTCGACAAGGCCGCTGAGACTCCCTGCAACGGCTCCATCACTTTCTCTGTAGCCAACATTGCCGGCAGCAATTTTACCGTCTACGCCATCTTCACCATGGAGACCGATTCGGGAAATTACTCCTTTGTCTCCAGTGTCGTGCAAGTGAACGTATCCAGTACACTCGGGATCAATAAGACCACTACCGCCACTTCCGTCCTGAAGGGCAATACCTTCACTTACCAAATCGCCGTAATAAACACCTCGGGGGGGGCGGTAAACAACGTTACCGTACAAGATCTGCTGAGCAGCAGTCTTGATTACGTCGCAGCATCTGTTACCCCTACCGTTGTCGGACAAGCCCTCACCTGGAATCTGGGCACAATGCAGAATAACGACATTCGGGCGATCACACTGACCGTGCGGCCAAAAACCACGGCTGTGGCCGGGACGGTAGTGAACAATACCGCTCAAGTCACCGCCACCGGGATGGGCGCCAACCAAAGCACTTCCAGCAATACCCTGATCCTGGAACAATCCCTAAGCTTCACCAAGGCGGTGAACAAGACTACTGCCGGGCCGGGGGACCAGCTTACCTATACTATCTCTTTTACGAACCCCTATAGTTCGGTGATCCTTTACAATGTCCAGTTGCAGGACACTATCCCCGCCTACACCGGTTACGTCACCCACAGCACCAACATCGGCCAAGCTACCCCAATCGTCTCCGGCAGCAATATCGTCTATTGGAATGTGGGCACGCTCTCTCCCGGCCAAACAGTGCAAGGTACTTTGGTGGTAAGCGTCTTTAGCACTGTGTTATACAATACAGTAGTGCAAAACACAGCCACTTTCGTCGGCTACAAGAATGAGGGTGGATATATGGTGCCGGTCAGCGTGGCGCCTGCGGTAGCTCCCCAGGTAACGGTACTGCCTGCCCCCTTCACACTCAGCAAGACGGTCAGCCCCAGCATCGTCCAACCGGGCCAGCAGGTCTCCTTTACTATCAGCTATACGAACAACAGCTCCGGTACGGTCTCCCCTATCCAAAACTGCCAGATCATCGACACTATCGACAGCCGTATCACCAATTTGGCTTTCTCCGGCGTGACGCCCTCGCAGAGCGGCTCAACTTACACCTGGAGTTTGGGCGCCTTGGCCCCGGGCCAGACCGGAAGCGTCTCCTTCATCGGCACAGTCGCTTCCAGTGTCGCGGCTGGAACCACCATCCCCAACACCGCCTATATTCAGGGAACCAGCGTAGCCCAAGTGAGCAGTACCTGCCAGATCCTGGTAGGCGTCCCCAACAACATCACCCTGGCCAAAACAGTAGACAAGACCAATGTCCTCCCCGGTGAGACAGTCAACTATACTATCGCCTATTCAAATCCCAGCGCCAATCCTACCCTCCCCTCCATCACGGTCACCGACACCTTGCCCCCCGGCCTTACCTTCCTCGGTGGCACCACCGGCTTCACCCAGACCGGTACGGTGCTAAGCTGGACGATAGCCAACCTTACCCCAGGACAAACCGGCACTGTTACCCTGGCCGCTCTGTTGGATCCCGCCGCGATAGTTGGCAACACCATCACCAACACCGCTGTCGCTACTTTGAGCGGAATGACTCCGGTCAACTCCGTGGCCACCTTCCAGGTTGGCTCGCTAGCTCCTTCGATGCTGCAGTTGGTGAAGATTGCCACTGCTGATTCAGTAAAAGCCGGCGAATACATCACCTATTTGATCACCTACAATAACAACGGCAATCTGCTTCTACCCTCGGTGATTATCGAAGAACCGATCCCGGCCAACACCACCTTCCTCAATGGCAACCCCTCCCCTGCCGTGGATACAGTGAACAACAAGATCAGCTGGAATGTGGGCGACCTGCCCCCCGGCGCCAATGGCACCCTGGTAGCTCAATTTACCGTTCCCAATACGGTGATCGATAGCACCATCATTGCCAATGTAGTCACCGGAAAGGTATCCGGATTCCAGAATGCCACTACCGCCACCGTTCTGGTTTCGGTCGGCCCGGTCTTTCACCGCGCTTACATCAAGGGTTACCCGGATAGAACATTCCTTCCGGAGAAGCCCATTACTCGCGCTGAGATCGCCACTATCCTTACCCGTATCCTCAGCCTGGACACCACCATGACCGCAAACATCGGTTCCGATGTGCCTTCCAACCACTGGGCTTTCTCCTATATCAATGCAGTGGTTTTCAGCGGCGTGATGAATGGCTACCCGGATGGCACTTTTGGGCCGGAGCGCCCCATCACCCGCGCTGAGCTGGCCACCGTGATGGTAAGAGCCCGTGGCCTCTTCTCGCTGATCGTCGCCCCGCCCACCTTCCCGGACATTGCCGGTCACTGGGCAGCAGGCAACGTGGAGGCAGCGTCCCGGGCCATGTTCATCACCGGGTACCCCTCCGGCGACTTCCGCCCCGATCAGACCATTACCCGCGCTGAGACAGTGACCTTGATTGACCGTTCCTTCGGACGGGGTCCGCTGATCGGTACCGGTCTTACGCCACTGTATGCGGATGTCCCATCGGTCCACTGGGCATTCAGTTGGGTGGCTGAGGCTGCCATGAGCCACCGCGGCCTTCACACCAGCGACGGCAACGAAACATTGGTCGAGGTCAGCACCGAACCGCCGCTCTAGATGATTGATTAGGCAGGGGCGAAAATCCCTGCTTCACCTCCCTTGAATGGTGAAAGGGTCGGCTTTAGCCGACCCTTTCTTGCTTCCGATGGAATGAGAACTGATATTTGCAGCTATCTGCCACCGGCTGCTGTATTCATTCTTTCACCGATCCAGGGAAGCATAATTGTCGAAATAGCCCTGGATCAGCACGATCGGAGTTCCTTGGTCACCACTGCCGCTGACCAGGTCGCAGAGACTGCCGATTAGATCGGTCAACCGTCGGGGAGTAGTGCCTTCCGACGACATCTTCCCCTTCAGGTCATGCTCTTTTTGGAGGATCTCTTCCCTAATCGCTCGCTCCGCTTCCTGCCCTCGGTGCGCTTTGTGTTTGCTGTCCAATAGGTACTTCATTTTTAATTCATTGGGCGTTCCCACCAGACCGTCGGTATAGTCCGGTGCGACGACTTTATCCGCCAATTCCCAAATGCCGGCCACTGGATCCTTGAAGCAACCGTCGCCATAGATCAGCGCTTCCACCTGTTTTCCAGCGGCAGCCCTGATTCCCTCTTGAATGAGAACCACATAGCGGTCTCCCGCTTCGTTGAAGGGCCGGGGGAACAGTTTCAGCATTTCTGCTTCATCGGCCACGTTCGAGCCATACAAACCAAAGGATGGGTTGTATCCTTTCGTCGGACGAGGCTCATTGCAGAGCTCACCCAAGTCAAGGACGGCAATGGGATCATCATTCTCCTTCCCGGCGGAGATGATTGTGCGTTTCACTTGTTCATTGTTGTGGATGCTCGCTACCAGAACAGCCGGCGCCATCCCCCGGATTGCCGCCACATCGTTGGAGAAAACGATGGTCGGTTTAGCCCCCTCTTGCAGGATGATCTCTTTGTAGAATTGCAGATAATCAACACCGGTGAATGGGTGCAGGAAATGCCCAAAGCGTTCGACATACTCTTCTTCCGTCAGGGTGTCCTTGTGCAAGTTGATGCCTAGTTTCTCCATCTCCAAGGGATCCATGATCGGATTCCCTACCTCATCACTGGGGTAGCTAAGCATTAAGATCACCTCTTTGCGGTTCCGCGCGATGCCTTTCAAGATCCGGGCAAAGCGGTTTCTGCTGAGGATCGGGTGGACGACACCCACGCGGTCCCCAAGTTTCCGGGTAACCTCCTCGGCAATATCATCCACGCAGACGTAATTACCTTGGGAACGAGCCACAACAGATTCGGTAATGGCGATAATATCTTTGTCATTCAAGCTGAATCTTTCCTGTTCCGCCGCCCGCAGTATACTCTGGACGGCGATTTTCACGATATCGTCTCCCTGATGGATCATGGGGGCTCGAATCCCCCGCACGGTCCGTCCAACCGTTCGTTCTGTCATGGTCGCTTCCTCCTGGATGTGGGTGTCAAGACCAACCCGCTGGTCACTGGTCATTCAAAGTATAGCGGGGGTGGACCGCTTCTCCAACCGAGCAGATCAGCCTATATAGGTAAGTGGCTAAGTAAATACCACCTGTGCAGTGCATCATGTTATCCTGTGATCGGTTTTAGATGAAACTGAAGGCACTGAGGAGGTGCAATGATGAGAAACCGATGGTTCCTGTTGCTGGTTGTTTCCCTGGTTGGATTTCTCGCGCTGAGCTCGTGCGGCGCCTCGCCCCCGTCTTCCCCTATTTCCTCTCCACCCGTCACGCAAAGCTCCTCCGCTCCCTCCCCCACTCCCAACCAAACTGCGCAGCCGACTCCCAGCCAAACGGCTCAACCCTCGCCCAGCCAAAGCTCAGAAGTCTCTTATGGCATTGTGCCATACCCCCCTGGCACGGTGATTCACACGTCTACCAGCCACAATACTGGATCGGATGGAAAATCCGTTACGATCACCTCAATCCGCTTGGAGACAACGGACCCCTATGAGCAAGTGAAAGTCTACTACCAGAGCAACCAGCCAGCCGGATTTCAAGATACCATGTCGGGAGAGACTACCGGCGATGATGGCAACCGCACCTACAACTCCTACCTGGTCAGGCCGGACAATGAGATGATGATCGTCCTGAACATCTACGAGGACAAGGCCGAAGGAAAAGTATCGATCAGCCAAACCGAGAGCAAGCCGGACTGAAGCCAGTTGCACTTCTGCCTTGCGTTCAGAGGTGAATGAGGCGACCAACGCAAGCTGCCCAAGAGATTGGTTCTGGAGAGAATGTCAAGGATTTGCGCAACCTTGCTGGGATATCTTGTTGCCCTTGGCTTCCAATCCTGATAGGCTACCGTCTTATTGATAGTTAAGAGAGGTTAATAGATACGATTGACTGATTCATTCCTCCGAACCCTCCGTGACTGGATAGAGGTTTTTATGCACCGTTCCATGAGCAGCGTGATCCGTTTCTCCAAGGCAAAGGGTCTCTCCATGTCGCAAATCGGCGCCTTGTTCCACATTGACAAGGGTGTGCGCTGCGTCTCCGATCTCGGCGACGATCTCGGCGTCACCAGTGCCAGCGCCAGCCAGATGCTGGAGCGTATGGTGCAACAAGGTCTGATCCTCCGCTTCGAAGACCCGCAAGATCGTCGCTTCAAACAGATTGTCTTGACCGACGAGGGACGTCGGACTGTTCAGGAAAGCCTCCACGCTCGCCAGGGCTGGCTGGACGACCTGGCTCTGACTCTCTCCGCCAATGAAAAAGAACAAATCGCAGTGGCCTTGAAGATCCTGATCGACAAAGCCAACCAGCTCGAACCACGACTCGAGACAGTTGTGGACGGACCTTCCTCCCCCTAGACACAGAGAAAACGATGCTGCGACTCACTAGATACCTTAAACCGTACGCTCTATTGATCCTACTCTCCATCGCCCTGCTGTTCATCCAAGCGAATGCCGACCTGGCACTGCCGGACTATATGTCGAGGATCGTCAACAATGGCATCCAGCAAGGCGGCGTGGAAAACGCCGTGCCTGTCGCCATTCGCGCCAGCGAGATGAACAAGCTCCTCCTGATGATGAGCGTCCAGGACAAGGATCAGGTGTTGGGCGACTACACCCTGGTGGATCGAGACTCGCCTGATTATGCTCAATATCTCTCTCAGTACCCCATCCTGGCCAAAGAACCGATCTATGTTCTGAAACCGATCAGCGCAGCGGAGACGGAAAAACTGAATCCTATCATGGGCAAAGCTTTCGTCGCCGTCTCCGGACTGGAAGAGGCGATGGCCGATCCCACCAAAGGCGCTGCCCTTTCCCAGCAGTTCGGCTTCGACTTCTCTAAAATCCCGGCAGGGACGGATATTTTCGCCTTGCTGGCTCAGTTGCCCGCCTCGCAAAGAGCGCAGATCGCCACCACCCTCGATCAAAAGCTCGCTCCCTTGGGCAGCAGCATGATCACCCAGATGGCGGTGGGGGCTGTGAAAACGGAGTATGCGGCCCTCGGCATGGATACCGGGAAACTCCAAATCGATTACATTGTCCGGGTCGGGATCTTGATGCTGCTCATCTCCTTGCTGTCCATGGCTTGCGCGGTAGCGGTCAGCTACCTCTCGGCCCGCGTGGCCGCAGGATCAGCCCGTGACATCCGCAAGGATGTCTTTCAAAAAGTGGAAAGCTTCTCCAACAGCGAATTTGACAAATTCTCCACCGCGTCTTTGATCACCCGCTCCACCAACGATGTCACACAAATTCAGATGGTCGTCATCATGCTGATGCGCATGGTCTTTTACGCGCCGATCATCGGGGTAGGCGGCATCATCCGGGCCATCGACAAGAGTTCGTCGATGTGGTGGATCATCGCCGTAGCGGTGGTGACTTTGATCGGCCTGATCCTGGTAGTCTTCGCCATTGCCCTGCCGAAATTCAAGATCATCCAGAGTTTGATCGACCGGTTGAACCTGGTGACTCGCGAGAACCTCTCCGGGATGATGGTCATCCGCGCCTTCAATAAGCAGAAATTCGAGGAAGATCGATTCGATCGGGCCAACGTGGATCTGACCGCGACGACCCTCTTCGTCAACCGCATCATGGTGACGATGATGCCAGTGATGATGTTCATCATGAACGGCCTGACCGTGCTGATCATTTGGGTCGGTTCCCACCAGGTGGCTCAGTCGACCATGCAAGTCGGAGACATGATGGCTTTCATGCAGTACGCCATCATGATTGTCTTCGCTTTCCTGATGCTGTCGTTCATGTTCATTCTCCTGCCAAGAGCTTCCGTGTCGGGCGGACGCATCGCCGAGGTGTTGGCTGTCGAGCCTGCCATAAAAGATCCTCCCGATCCCACGCCCTTTCCCCAGCCGTTTGCCGGTACAGTCGAGTTCCGTCATGTCCGCTTCCGCTACCCTGGCGCCCTGGAAGATGCCCTCTGCGACAT
>JBAXQG010000020.1:0-12058 GCA_037131855.1 bacterium | reverse complement strand
AGCCCCCGGCAGGGTGTTCTGAAATGATCTGGATCCCTGTATTGGTCGTATCCTTTCTTGTGACTCTCGCTTCCATGCCATTCCTGATCCGGGGCTTGCGTTCCTGGAAGCTGACTTCCTACGTACGTGCGGAGGTCACCGAGCATCTTCACAAGACCGGCACACCGGTCGCCGGAGGTTTGCTCTTCTTGATCATACCCACCCTGGCTGCCCTTCTCTTTGGGGTGACCCAAGATATGCTCGCTGTCCTCATCGTGACTCTGGGAGCGGGCTTAACTGGTTTCGTCGACGATTGGCTCTCTTCCCGCGGGCAGCATGCTTTGGGGCTAAAGGCTCGTTACAAGATTGTCGCCCAGATTTCACTGGCCCTGGTCTTTGCCTTCCTCACTTTGCCTAACTCAGCCATCTGGATCCCTTTTATTCCACCACTGGACATCCAGGGTTGGTATGTGCCGCTCTCGGTTTTCTTCATCGTCTGGTCAACCAATGCCGTGAATATTACCGACGGCGCCGACGGCTTGGCTGCCAGCGTTTTTCTCACTGTGCTGGGAGCCTTGATGGTAGTGGCTTATTTGCAAAACTACATCTCCCTGATGCCTTTCATATTTAGCCTGGGCGGAGTTCTGCTCGGCTTCCTCTGGTTCAACGTCTACCCCGCTTCGGTGATCATGGGCGATACCGGCGCTCTGGCATTAGGCGCAGCCATGGCCGGCCTCAGCTTGATCTTGCACATTCCCCTCTTTCTGCCCTTCATCGCTGTAATCTTCCTCATCGAGACCCTCTCAGTGATCATCCAAATAGGCTACTTTCGCTATTCCGGCGGGAAACGAGTCTTTAGACGAGCGCCGATACACCACCATTTCCAGTTATTGGGTTGGAGTGAGACACAAATCGTGTTGCGTTTTTCCCTCTTCAACCTGTTGTTCATCGGTTTGGCATTCCTATTCATCTGGGTGTGATTGATGAAAGAAGAAAGATTCACCATTTTAGGCATCGGTAAACGAGGTAAATCCGGGTTGGCAGCGGCTTTGGCTTTAGCCTCCCTGGGCAAGCAGATCCTGGTTAGCGAGAGCAGTCCGCGCAGCGTTTACCTGGAGGAAGCTGCCCAGATGGAGCAAGCCGGTGTAGCGCTGGAATTCGACGGCCATACTGAGCAAGCTTTTCGGGCTGATGTGATCGTGGTTTGCCCTGGTATCAAACCTGAGGCGCCACCCTTGCAGGAAGCCCGGCGGCGAGGGGTTCCAATCTGGAGCGAGATCGAGCTGGCCTACCGGCTAAGTCCGGCGCCCATTGTGGCCATCACCGGAACTAACGGAAAGACCACCACTACCGCTTTGACTGCCTCCGTTCTGGCACACAGCGATCGCCATGTCTGGGTGGGAGGAAACATCGGCGTCCCTTTGGTTTCAGTGGTGCGGCAGGCCAAGCCGGACGATTGGGTGGTGGCTGAGATCGGCGCCCCTCAGTTGGAGTACATCCACCATTTTGCGCCGAAAGTGGCGGTATTATTGAATTTTTCCGAGGATCACCTTGACCGTTACTACGAAATGGACACCTACCAACGCGTGAAGAGCCGCCTGGTGGAGTGTCAAACGGCAGCCGACTGGGTAGTGCGCAATCAAGATGATGAGTGGTCAAGAAGGGAGCCGAGCTGGGCGCGATCATTCTTCTTTGGCCATGAACCGTTGCCAGAAGGAGTCTGGATGGCCGATGATCAGATTTGGATGGCCAAAGGGGGACAGGCCGTTCCCGTTGCCTCGTCCAGGGAGATTCCTTTGCCAGGTCTGGCTAACCTGGAGAATACCTTGGCGGCAGTCAGCGTGGGGGTTCTTCTCGGACTCAAGCCAGAGCAGATCGCTCGCGGCTTGGCTTGCTTCCCTGGGGTGGAGCACCGTTTGGAAGAAGTAGCAGTGGTCGATGGTGTCACCTATATCAACGATTCCTCCGGTACCAACCCCCTCTCCACCATCCGGGCTATCGAGGTTTTCGAACGGCCAGTCATTCTCATTGCCGGCGGCAGTGAAAAAGGGGCTGATTTTCACCCGCTGGCGGCCTCCGTTTCGCGAAAAGCAAAGATGGTGGTTCTTTTTGGCAAAACTCGTCAACGGATCGCCGACGCCTTTCTCACCCAAGGCTTCCAAAGGTTCCAGATGGAGGAGGGAGATCTGGGCCAAGCCCTGCAGAGGGCGAGAAAAGCAGCCGTTCCGGGTGATGTCATCCTTTTCTCGCCGGCTTGTGCCAGCTTCGACATGTTTTTGGACTTTGAGCATCGTGGCGAGACCTTTAAGGAGCTGGTTCACGAGATGGAGCAGGGGCATTCGTAGGCTTTGGATCATTTTTGGCCTGATGATCGCTCTTTGTTTGCTGGGTTTTCTCTTCGTAGGCAGCGCCAGTTCTTACATCTCCTTGCAAGACTCGGGAGACGCTTTCTTCTTGGTCAAGCGACAACTAGGCTGGTTCGGCTTTGGCTTGATCGCCTTCCTTGTGTGTCTGGCAATGCCGACCTCCTTCTGGGAGAAGTGGGCCGGTTGGTTCTTTGTCGGCGCTCTCCTTCTCACCTTGATCGTCTTTACTCCCCTAGGGACGACCATTGGCGGATCCCGTCGCTGGTTGGGGATGGGTTGGTGGGGTGTTCAGCCTTCCGAATTTCTCAAGCTGGGAGTGGTTATCTTTTTTTCCGCTTTTTTGCCGCAGATGGCTCGGCGCAACTTGAAGGGCTGGCAATGGTTGTTCCTCTTCCTCCTCTCTTGCGTACCGGTTGCTTTGGTGGTGGCTGAGCCAGACCTTGGATCGGCAGCCATTGTAGCGCTGGCCATTCTTACCGTCTTTTTTCTCTCCGGCGCCCCTTTCTTGAAGATCGTTGCCGGCACCGGTTTGGTTGCGGTTGGATTCAGTCTGTTGATCTTGGTAATTCCTTATGTGCGCAATCGCGTGGTCTCGCTGCTCGGCTCTATCTTGGGGCATGCCGGGGATCCCACCGGGATCGATTATAACCGCCTCCAGGCTCTCTATTCATTCGGCGTAGGCGGTGTTTGGGGAACCGGCTTCGGCCTCTCGCGACAAAAATTCCAATGGTTGCCGATGGCGCACAACGACTTCATCTTCGCCATTGTCGCTGAAGAGACAGGCCTCTGGGGAACAGCCATACTTTTACTCCTCTTCCTCACTTTGATTTATCAAGGGTTGGACCTGGCTCTTTGCAGCCGCACCCTCTTTAGCCGCCTCCTGGCTGGCGGATTGACCGCCATCGTTGGCTGGCAGGCAGTGATCCACATTGCCGTCAGTTCGGGGATGCTCCCGATTACCGGCATTACCTTGCCCTTTATCAGTTATGGGGGGAGTTCACTTCTCACTTCGATGATTTGTTGCGGCTTACTGGCTCGCATCGCCTTGGAGGTGGCAAGGACCGATGCCCCTGATCCGAAGTCCAGAGCAAGTTGGAGAGTTCCCCAGAAAGCGGGGGCTATGTGAGAGTAGCGCTGGCTGGGGGCGGAACGGGGGGACACATCTACCCACTAGTGGCGGTGGCTCAAGCCTTGCGTCAATTGGACCCAAAGACCGAGTTGCTCTTCCTTGGACAAGCGGTTTCCCGTGAACAACGGGAGGCAGCCCGTGTTAAAATTCCCTTCCGCGCCTTTCATCGCCAGGATAATCGTCGCAGCAAACCCTGGCATCTGCTGTCCTCGCTTTTCTGGGTCGGGGTGGGAGCGGCCCAGGTCAGCGCAATCCTGCACAAATTCCGCCCCCACTTCTTGCTAGGCGCAGGAGGCTACGTCAGTTTGCCTTCAGTAGCGGCCGCATCGGTGATGAGAATTCCTTACGTCCTGCTGGAGCAAAACATGATCCCGGGAAAGGTAACACGGCTGTACTGCCGAGGCGCACGGGCCGTTTTTCTCACTTTCCCTGGATCACAGCGCCATCTTGTCATCAGTGACAAAGCTTTTGTCGTGGGCAACCCGGTGAGGGTGGACCTTCTTCCTCCCCGTCCGGAGGCGCGAAAACGATTGGGGATTTCTCCCGATTGCCAATTGGTCGTCGTCGTCGGCGGCAGCCAGGGAGCCAGGCGCTTGAACGAGGCTGTTGGACAGGCTGCCGACGCGCTCTTGGCTGGGCATCCCCGCATGGAGCTGTTCTGGGTCGTGGGGAAGTCAGCGAATTCCGTTTCCCTTCCCGGAGCAGGGGTGGCGCTTTCACCAATCCTGCAGAAGCGCCTGCGCATGGTGGATTACTGCGAAGAGATGCCACTGTGGCTGGCGGCTGCTGATCTTTTCTTGGGACGGGCTGGATCCGGGACACTGAGTGAATCCCTCGCCGCCGGCATCCCGATGTTGCTGGTGCCTTACCCCCATGCTGCCGATGGGCATCAGGCAGCCAATGCCGCTTTTCTGGAAGAAACAGGGGCAGCCGTTGTGCTGCCGGAGGAACAGATTGGCGAGTTGAGCAGCCGCATCTCCAAGCTGTTGGATGACCCGAGTCGCTTGGCCGAAATGGCAATGTCGGCTTCTCGCTTGGGAAAACGTGATGCCGCCCAGGTTGTAGCGGAGTGGGTGCAAGGATCTTCCGTAGGGGAACAGCATGACGCGCCCCTGCCCCGGGAAAAGCAGTGAACGACACCGGACGGCTCCATCTGCTGGGAATCGGCGGAGCGGGGATGTCCGCCCTGGCGCTCCTGTTGAAGCGTCGGGGGACTGAAGTCAGCGGCGCCGATCCAGATATCTCCCCAGCTTTAGCCGAAAAGATGACCGGAGAAGGAATCGTCATTTACACCACCCACGATTCATCTCATTTGGACGGCGTAGAACGAGTGGTCGTATCCTCTGCGATCCCCGAGGAGAACCCCGAACTGCGCGAAGCGCTGCGGCGGAGTATCCCGATCGCTCATCGCGTGGACCTGCTGCGCCGGCTTGCGGAGGGGAAGCAGTTGGTAGCTGTGGCCGGGACTCACGGCAAGGGCACTGCCACTGGAATGCTGGCTCACCTCTTGCGCTGCCTGGGGTGGGATCCCTCGCTGGCCAATGGGGCGGAGTTGGTGGAAGAAGGCGAGCGCTGTTGGTGGGGGAGGGGCGAGCATTTCGTGATGGAGACCGACGAGTCAGATGGATCCTTCCTCAAGTTGCGCCCGCATACCGCTTTGATCACCAATATCGATCGCGACCATCTCAATTTCTGGGGAGACGAGAATGGTTTGCGCCAAGGCTTCCGTCGTTTTGCCAGGGCAGTAGAGAAAACTCTCGTTCTCCACGAATCGCTGCTTGATCTCCCCCAGGAGCAAATCTTGCCGGCTTGGAGCTATGGGAAGGGGGAGAACTGCCGCTTCCGCCTGCTGGAATTGCAGCCCACCGAGGGGGGGGCGGAGGTGACGGCTGATACCCCCGATGGCACTCTTCATTTTTCAATCTGTCTCTACGGTGAACACAATGCCCTCAACGCCTTGGGAGCGATGGCGGTGGCTGCCTCCTTAGGGATATCCCCGAAACGCGCTGCCTGGGCGATCTCCTCCTACCGAGGGATTCGCCGTCGGCTGGAGCGCAAAGGAGAAATGGGCGGAGTATTGGTGTTCGATGATCACGCCGACCACCCCACCGAGATCGCCCGAAGCATCGCTGCCCTGCTCCCCTTGGGGCGGCCCATCGTGGCCGTCCTCCAGCCGCATCGCTTTTCGCGGGTGCAGTCTCTTTTGGCCGACTACGGACCGGCTCTGGCTCAGGCCCAGCGCGTGATCGTCTTGCCAATATGGTCAGCTGGTGAGAAGATTACCTATCAATTAGGTGACCAGGATCTGTATTTACAGATACGCCAAAGCAACCCCGGCCAAGAGGTGTGCTTTTCCCCTCGCGATACATTGGTTCCGTTCCTTCGAGCATCGCTGCGTCAAGGGGAACTACTGCTGTTGATGGGTCCGGGAGACATCTCCCAGGCAGCCGAGCGCTGGGAAGAAATCGATGCTTGAATTAAAGCCGCGCACCAAATTGATGACCAGCGTCCTAGTCGCCGATGAACCGATGACTCGTCATACCACCTTTCGCATCGGCGGGCCGGCTGACCTCTTCTGTCAGCCAGGCAGTTTTGAGGATCTGCGGCATGTTTTGCGCGAAGCGCATCGGCGAAAACTTCCGTTCGCCATTATGGGCAACGGGAGCAATTTGCTCGTCTCCGACGAGGGCTTTCGGGGCATGATTATCCAAGTGGCCGGAGTTTTCGACGGCATTCACTTTCAAGGCGATCGCGTCACTGTTGGCGGAGGCGCTGACCTGGCCACTTTGTTGAACCAATCCGCCCGGCGCGGCCTTTTTGGTCTGCCCTTCGCTGTGGGCATCCCCGGCACAGTAGCCGGCGCGGTAGCGATGAATGCCGGCTCAGCCACTCGCTGCATGGGTCAGCATGTTGAGTCGGTCCGAGCCTTGGATTGCAAGACTCTGGAGATCTTGGATCTATCACGGGCAGAACTGGATTTCCAGTATCGCCGCAGCATCCTCGAAAACGGCCGTTGGGTGGTGCTACAGGTGCGACTTCAATTGGAAGAAGAGGATCCGGTAGCTATCTTCGCTCGAATTCGCGAGCTGCTATTGCGCCGCAAGGAGGTCCAGCCGCTAGCTTTCCCCTCAGCCGGGAGCATCTTTCGCAATCCGGGCTCTCTCTATGCCGGCAAGCTAATCGAGGGCGCTGGTTGCAAGGGGTGGCGAGAGGGCCAAGCGATGGTCTCCTCTGTCCATGCCAACTTTATTGTTAACCTTGGACAGGCCACTGCCGGACAAGTCTTTCGCTTGATGCAGCGAGTTCAAGAAGCAGTCTGGCAGAGCTTCCAAGTTAGGCTCCAGCCAGAAGTACGGATCCTGGGAGATTGCCCGGGAAGTCTTCGGGGAGAGGAGATGCCTTGAAAGCGGTGGTCGTTTTCCTATTGGTGGCGCTCCTTGCCGGGACTGCAGCAGCCTACGGATTACTGCTCTTCCCAGTAGAAAGTGCTTGGGCTGATGGAGGCGAAGCCTTCCCCACACTTCTCCCTTCCTTGCAAGAGCAGTCTTTTCTCTTAGCCCGCCTGCCGGCTCTTGTCGACTTGATCCGGCAAGACCCCCGTTTGAGCGAGGTGAACCTGGAACGGTACTATCCCTTCTCCCTGGGAGTTTCTTTTCGACATTTTACCGTAATTTGGCGCATGCGCGAGGGATCGGAAAGTTGGGAGTTCCTTTCCAACGGAAATCTTGTCCCCGCCACCGTGGATGCAACGATCAGTGCAACCTTCCTCGCCAAGCCTCTCTCCTCTGCTGTGTCTCATTTTCTGTTGGCTTTCGCCGCTGTTCTTGACGAGCCGGCCCGAAATAATGTGATCGGCATAGAGGTAGCGGCGGAGGGTCGAGTCATCGTAAGATTACAGGATGGAATGTCACTCTTTTTTTTGGCTGAGGAGACCGTCTACAGGCGACATCTGCCTCAGCTTGGGTTATATTTGGAAAAGGCTAGACAGGGAGGCATGAAGGAATTGCACTTTGAATACCAAGACTTCTTTGCAAGAAAGGAGGGAGGCACATGAACATGTACGACCCCTGGGAGGAAGCTCAGGCCAACATCAAGGTTGTCGGTGTGGGCGGCGGAGGAACGAACGCGGTGAACCGGATGATTGAATCCGGGATCAAGCATGTGGAGTTCATTGCTGTCAATACAGACGTACAGGTGCTGAAGCTTTCTGTGGCCGATCGTCAGATCCAGATCGGGCCAAAAGTAACCAAAGGACTAGGAGCGGGCTTCAATCCGGACCTTGGTGAACGAGCAGCCGAAGAGTCGCGGGATGTCATCGCGGAAGCCTTGGCCGGCGCAGACCTCATTTTTATCACTGCTGGAATGGGGGGAGGCACCGGCACCGGCGCTTCTCCGCTAATTGCAGAGATTGCCAAGCAGATGGGCGCCTTGACCATTGCCGTAGTCACCCGGCCTTTCAGTTTTGAAGGTCGCCGCCGTTTCACCATTGCGGATAGCGGCATTACCCGCTTGAAAGAAAAGGTAGATACCCTGATCACTATCCCCAATGACAAGTTGCTGGCCGTGGTCGCCAAGAACACGACCCTCATCGACGCCTTCCGGGCCGCTGATGATGTGATCAAACAAGGCGTCCAGGGCATCTCCGATTTAATTACGGTGCCAGGCTTGATCAACCTCGACTTCGCCGATGTGAACACGATCATGCGCGAATCGGGCACGGCCTTGATGGGCATCGGCGTTGCTTCCGGGGAGAATCGCGCGATAGAGGCGGCAAAAATGGCCATCGCCAGTCCCTTGCTGGAGACCTCTATTCAAGGAGCCCATGGTTTGCTCTTTAACATCACCGGCGGTAAGAACATGACCCTGCAAGAGGTCAATGAGGCTTCCAACTTGATAGCCGAGGTGGCAGACCCCGAGGCCAACATCATCTTCGGTTCGGTCATCGATGAGAGTTTGGACGATGTGATCAAGATCACGGTAATTGCTACAGGCTTCGACGGCCAATATAAGAAAGAGGGAAAAGCGATCCTACGCTCCTCAACCGGATCGAGCCAGGCAACAGGTGCAGCCCAAAGCCAGGGGTACAACAAACCGGCCGGCGCCGCTTTCGATTTCACCGATCTGGATAAAGAGCTGGAGGTTCCATCCTTCCTCCGCAAGAAATAGCCATTGCGTTGCCCGTATTGTGCCGCCAGCTATGATCGGGTCGTCGATTCCCGACTGACTCGAGAAGGAGCAATCCGCCGCAGGCGGGAGTGTCTAGCTTGCCGCCGCCGCTTTACCACCTATGAGCGCAGCGAAGAAGCCGCTTTATGGGTGCGCAAAAAAGATGGTAGAAGGGAACGCTTCCAACGAAGCAAAATCATCGCTGGCTTGCAGCGGGCTTGCGAGAAAAGACCGGTCTCTATGCAGGTCTTGGAGGGGGTAGCCGATGAGGTGGAGAAGGAGCTGCGAAATCGAGTGGAAACGGAGGTTTCTTCAGAGGAAATTGGGGAACAGGTGATCACCGCCTTAAAATCGCTTGACGAGGTTGCCTACGTTCGTTTCGCCTCGGTGTACCGTCAATTTCAGGATGTTGGTTCTTTCCTCATCGAGCTGAAGAAAATTGTAAAGAGCAGTGGGCGCAAGACCCGTCGTTGATGTCGCGGTTTCTTCCGATCCTCTTCGCCATTCTTCTGGCGGGGCTGCTGATTTACCTTTTCTACCCCAAGTCGCAACTGGATTGGATCGTGGTCGAGCAGCGAGACCTGGAGCTCTCTTTTATCGTTCCGTATCGCTTGGATCTTTCGGCCGAGCCTGTGCGAGCCTCCCAAGCAGGAACCTTCACCCCCTTTCTCGAGGCTGGTGAGAAAGTGGAAGCGGGACGTACAGTGGGGATTCTTCGCGGGAGCAGTGAAGTAACCATGCAGGCCCCGCAAGCTGGCATCCTTGCCTTCCTTGGTGAACTGGGCGGCCTGGCTGTAAGCGAAGGAGAACCCCTCTTCGTGATCCTTCCCAGTGCTGGAAAGATAGAATGCCGGCTCACTGCCGAGCAAGCCCACGCCTTGGAAGAACAAACCTCTTTGGAGGTGGAGTTCCCTTTCTCACACCAGCGAGTCTGGGTCGAGCTGATTCGATTGGTTGAGGAAGGAGATGGTTGGTCTCTTTGGGCTGCCAGCATCGATTTCCTGGCTGAACTGGTCCGGCGCCCGGAGGGTCAATTACGAGTCTATTGCGGTCTGCTCCCAAAGGCTGTCGTGATCCCAGTTACGGCGTTACGAACGCAAGAGGGGGAGTTGGGAGTTCTTTTAGAACAGGAGGGGGAGCCTGTTTTCCAGGCGGTTCAAGTTCGGGCGGCCGTTGATGGCGTGGTTGCCGTAGAAGGGCTGTATCCACCCCAGCGAGTGATCGAGAGATGATCGGAGAGATCGTGGAGAATCTTTCTCAAGTGCGGAGGGAGATCCAGGAAGCCTGCCAGCGGTCTGGCCGCTCGTTAAGCGAGATTACCTTGCTGGCTGTCAGCAAAGGGTTTCCAGCCGAGGCCATTATCGAAGCGAGCGCCCAAGGGCAAAAGTTATTTGGGGAGAACTATTTGAAGGAGGGGGCGGAGAAGATTATGCAATTGGCCGATCTTGAGCTGTCCTGGCACTTCCTTGGCCACTTGCAACGTAACAAAGCCCGCAAGGTTGCTTCTCTTTTTAGCTTGATACACTCGGTCGACTCCCTCGAGTTGGGTTGGGTTCTGTCCGAGGAAGGGCAACGCAGGGAGCGCTTGGTTCCCTGTTTACTGGAAGTGAACTTGGGCCTCGAGGCAAGTAAAAGTGGTTTCCTTCCCGAACAACTTCCCCAGGCTCAATCCCTCTTCAAGGCGCCAGGACTGGATGTCCATGGGTTGATGGCCATTCCCCCGGCAGGAACGATCGAGGCTGCTCGGCGGTACTTTCGAACATTGCGGATTTTGCGGGATGATTTAAGTGAGCGTTTGGGACGCTCTCTACCCGTTCTTTCAATGGGGATGAGCGATGACTACCCAATTGCCATAGAGGAAGGAGCTACCCTAGTACGGGTTGGAAGGGCCATCTTTGGACCGAGGAGGAGACGATGAGCTGGTTGAAGCAGATTCTGGGATTGGAGGAGCGGAAGGAAAAGGAGTGGGAGGAAGAGGGCATCGCTGAGTTGCCGCCTCCTCGATCGACAATGCCTAGGCCAGGGCTCTCTATCGTTCTGGCAGAACCGCAGAGCTTTGAGGACGGTAAGAGGATTGCCGATGACCTAAAAGCATTGAAACCGGTTGTGGTAAACTTAGAACATCTCGATCACGATGGAGCGCGGCGATGCATCGACTTTCTCAGTGGCACGATCTATGCCTTGAGCGGGTCAGTGGAAAAGGTCGCTGAGTCAGTGTTTCTCTTTGCGCCCGCTACTGTCGGCGTGGAAGAGGGTCGCAAGAAGAGTTGGGAAGGGTCCAAGGCGGACGCTTTCGACGCTTTCTTGTCTGGGAACTAGTAGAAGAGCGAGATCGAAAAAAGCTGCGAGCCGAAAATCATCGAACGAATCATTGTGAAACACATTCTATTCATTGAAGGGAAGTCCGAGCAGGAGTCCCTGGTAATACTGGCGCAAGAAGGCGATCGACAAGCTTTCGTGCGACTGTTCCAGGGAGTCCAGCAAAGTCTTTACCGAGCTGCTTGCGTCATTCTACAGAATGACCAGGATGCTTGCGACGCGACGCAAGAAGCCGCATTGAAGGCATTTCGGTTCCTTCGGAGCTTACGGCAGCCGCAGTTTTTTAAGACGTGGATCACGCGAATCTTGATCAATGAGTGCCGCGGGATTCTTCGAGAGAAGAGGAAGATGTCTTACTATCCGGACATGAATAGCTGGCATGTAAACTTCCGCGAGGCCGCAGGCGCGGAGATTAACGTGCTGGAGGCGGTAAACCGTCTCACTTTCAACTACCGCACCGTCGTCGTTTTGCGCTACCTTGACGGCTACAGCCAGAAAGAGATCGCTCGTATCCTGGGTTGCCCGATCGGTACGGTCAAGTCGCGAATCAACTTGGCCTTGCGCAAGCTGAAAGAAGGCCTGAAAAGACAAGATATTCCAGAGCCGCGCAGCCCAGAGAGTCATCATGCGTTGTAGGGAAGCCCGCCCAATTCTAGAATCGTATCTAGCTGGAGAGTTGCCTGGTTCTCATGCAGTTGCTTTGGAACGGCATCTTGAAGCGTGTCCAGCTTGCCGAAAAGAGATGGAGGTCACCCAGCGTTTGGTATCTGGGTTGCGTTCTTCCTTCCGGGTTGCGATCCCACCTCGTTCTCTTTCGCTTCCCACCCTTGCTGTTCAACCACAGCGACTGGCTTGGTTCCCTAAAGTGGCGTCCATTGCCATCTTGAGCGCCCTTCTACTGGGCTTGATCGTCGTCCCCAGCATCCATCCCTACGGGCGTCAAATACCCGCAGCCTCATTTCAGACTTCTCCAACCCCGGCGCATGAGAATCAACCGCGCGAAGTGGCCGAGGTAATCAATCGTCATGGAACCGATTGGCGAATCAGCATCAATTGATCCCTGAGGAGGTGATCGATAGAGAGAATCAGAGCGTGTACC
>JBAXQG010000019.1:0-12602 GCA_037131855.1 bacterium | reverse complement strand
AGGAAGGGTTGGCCGGAATCGCTGCGCTTCCCCCAAAAGGCGAAGACCGGCAATAGGTAGAGTTGCTCTTCCTTGGGCGCCGCCTCTTGGTAGACCAAGCGCACCCCCTGCACTTGGAAATCTTCCAAGCCCTGGACCAGGAGGCGCTCTTTGGCTTGTTCGACGGTCAGCAGTGGGTAATCCTGAAGAACTTGAAGCGGACGGCAATTGCCGTAGACGCTGGCCACCTGCTCGCCGAGGAAAGAAACTTCCAGGAAAGAGTCAGCCACTAAGACGCCTTCCAGCCAGCGGCAAAACTGCACTGTGACCTGCTCCCTGCTGGGATCCAGGAGGATGATCCGGTTTGTCATCGTTTCTTTCGGCCAAAGGCCCTTCTCCTCGAGAAAGGCGCGTCCCCGTTCCACGGCTTGCTCCCCGGATAGCATCCGCAAGGGCCCGCTTTGCCTGGCAAGGGAGAGCAGGAAACTGCCCGAATTGCGCCAGACCAAGAGTTCTTCATCTTCACCGGCGAGAAATGCTTGAGGGGTTATGCGAATGGAGGGGAAAACCGAGAAACGCCGGCAGAGATCTTCCACGAAGGGCAGGTCCACTACGCCTCCTGTGCGGTAAATCATCAATTGCAGAGGGAGCTCGGAAGAGGAGGAAGCGGTTTCACTGAACTCCACCGGTAAACGTCCCGGGGAGAGATTCTCAGTGGCTGGTTGGACCAGGGGGTAGGAAGAGAGGGGGGGGAAAGCTGGGGCCACTGGGAAGAGAAGTGGAAGGCGAAAGATCACTAACGTTAGGAACACCACTGCCAATACCGGGATTAATACCCAGAAGAGACGGCTGCGAAAAGAAGTCGGCTGCCTTCCCGGCGGTGAGTGGGGAGAAGGTGCGGCGTTGCTGGAGAAGTCATCAGGGTTGGTCATCGATCCGATTGTAAACCCTTCCCGCTTCTCCGTATAATGGCTTACTGATGCGCGAAAGCAGCCCACCGCAGATCCGATCCCGATCCTTATGGCGAGGTATATTGCTGGCCGTAGCTTTCTCTGTGCTGGCAATCAGCCTCTTGCTTTACTACACAAAAGCCGACCTCAGCCAAGCCTTCTCCGCGGTGAACTTCCTCTACCTGGCCGCCGCGCTCGGTTTGATCATCCTCAACTGGTTCTTGGAGGCAGGCCGGCTCTGTACCATTATTGACGCCATTGGTGACCAACTGCCCTTTGGCAAAGCGCTGCAAATCGCCTTGGTGGGTTCATTTTTCGCCAACATCACACCCTTCGATTCGGGCCGGGAACCTCTCCAAGTCTATCTCTTGGCCAAACATGGGGTCAGCGCGGGGAAATCCACGGCTGTCATTTTGGTCAAGACCATTATGAGCACTATTGCCCGCCTGGCTTTGGCGCTGGGGATCCCAACATGGCTGCTTCTAACCAAGTCGGCTTGGTCGTTACCCCCCCTGCTAAACACAGCCCTCAACATCGGCATCGTTCTCTATGTCGTGGTTACCGCTGCCCTCATCTTCTTCATGTTTCGACCCCAGAAGCTTACCCCCCTGCTTCGCTCGATCCTCGGTTGGCAATGGCTAACCCGTTTCTGGACCCGGCAGAAACTTGACCAAGCGGCAGATGGGATCTTGCGCGAGGTGCAGACTTTCCATGATTCCGTGCAAATGCTCACCGGCGCCAGGAAGCGCAATCTTCTGCTGATCGCCTTCTATAGCCTGCTCTTGTGGGTGATGACCCTCTCTGTCCCGGCCTTGCTCTTGTGGGGTCTGGGCGTACACAGCCCGCTCCTGCAAATTCTGGCGGTCAGTTTGATCTTCTACCTGGCAGCGGCCTATGCGCCCACTCCCGGCTCGGCGGGAATCTCGGAAGCGGGCTTCGCTGCCATCTTCTTCGCTTCCAACCTGATCCCTTACCCCCTCTTGGGGGTGTTCGTACTTCTCTGGCGTTTCCTCACTTACTACATCAGCCTGATGGTAGGAGGAGTGGTAAGCTTATTCACCTTCATGGGAAAGAAGCGCTGATCCGCTTCAGTCCAGCAACGACTTCTTCCACGACGCTGGCCGGCGTGGACGCTCCGGAGGCTACGCCTACCGCGGTGATCCCTCGAAACCATTCTGCTTGAAGCTCATCCGCTTTCTCAAGATAGAAGACACGTTTCCCCTCTCGTTCGGCCACTTCCGCCAGACGCCGCGTGTTGGCCGAATTCCTTCCGCCTACCACAACTACTGCTTCCACCATTGGCAAAATCCGGCGCAAGCTCTCTTGCCGGCGACGCGTAGCTGCGCAGATCGTGTTGAAGACGCGCAATTCCGTAACCTGGGGCGCCAGCGCGGCGGCGAAAGACGCCAATAGCTCACTGCTTTGGGTGCTTTGGGCAAAGAGGGCAACCCGCTTGTTCCCAAGAGGAAGCCCAGAAAGGACGGGTTCGAAATCCGCCCCTACGGTCAAGCCGGAAAGCAGCCGAGCTTCCGGCAGGAAGGAGAGCAGGCTTTCCGTCTCGGTGTGGCCGGCGTCCCCCAGAAAAAGCAGGAGATAACCCTGCCGGGCAGCCTCTTGCAGCAAGGAACGCGTTCGTTGCAACTCTGGACAAGTGAAGTCAAGGAGGGGGATTTGTCTTCGTTCAGCTTCCTCCCACACCCTTTGTTGCGCTCCTTGAGCAGGTATCACCAAGACCTCTCCGGCCTGGAACTCCTCCAGCGAGTGACGCACGGCCACCCCCTCCTCCTCCAATTGGCGAACTACCTGCGGGTTGTGGATCAGAGGCCCAAGGGTGAAGGTCAAGCCTGGCCGCCGTTGCTGCAATACTCCTTCCACGGCGCCCTCCACGCCGTGGCAGAAACCCACCACTTCTGAAACTAGGACATCCATCCCTAGGCGCTTCCCACCAGTTCGCGCAGGTTGGACAAAGGCGTAGAAGGCCGGTAAGCGCAACCAGGCGCCAGGATGAAAGGCCATGTGATGGCCTCTTCGATCACTTTCCGGCTCGTGTCTTTCACTTCTCCCGGCAAAGCGTCGCAGAGGAAATCACGATCTATCCCCCCGATCAGAATCTTGTCGCACCTACTCGCAGCCTCAGCCAATGAAAGGTTGGTGGGATCCGTCGCATCCCAGGAAAGGGCGGACACCGGCAGTTGCCAAAGATGAGGGAGGAAGTTCTCATGGCCACAGACATGAAGGATATTGAAGGGAGCTTCGCGCACCGCCTCCAAGAGAAGTTGGTCATAGGGGAGAGCAAAGCGCTGGTACCATTCCCAAGGGATTCGCTCTGCGCTGGCCCATTCTGTGGTGGCATAAAAGAGGCCATCAGCGCCTTGGCGCAACCCCTCTCGGGCATAGCGCAAGAGCACTTGACTGATGACATCTAAAGCTTGGAAGACCACGCTGCCTGCGGTCTGCATCGCCTCAAGCAGCAATTCCTCCGGATCCACCAAGTCGCCGAGGACTGAGATGGGGTTAAAAACCGTCAAGACAATGGGGTGGCGCCGCGCTGACTGGCGCACAACGCGCAAGGACTGAAGCTGTTCCGCGTAAGCCTGTGGCAGCTCCGCCGGCCTTTGCAGCCGCAGCAGATCCTCCACCGCATGGCAGGGAGGAATGGGGGATGGTCCCTTATGCTCATCATCCGGACCCGGCCAGGCTTGCAAGCCGAACGGCTCGCCAAAAAAGGTGGCCCTGGTGTTCAACTTGATGAAATCCCAAGCGAAAGACCGCTGGTGGGAAAGCGTAGCTTCTGCAAAGCGGGTTGGATCCCACTCGCTGCCATAGAAGTGACGCCAGGCGGCGACAGGAACCTTGGCAGGTCTCTTGCCGGATAGCAAAGGCCAGACCGCACTCTCCATCATTGCTATTTCTGAGCCAGGACAAGTTCCTGGGGACTGGCTTTCGGTATTGAAGCGTCCAATTTGTCCAACAGATCCTGGTAGGTAGGCCGTTCTTCGCGATAGAGGATGCCGAGATGAATCTTCTCCTCCTCGCTCTCCACCAGTTCCAGGGCTTGGTGCCGGCGGTTGGCCTGGTACCCTTCGGGAAGCGGGATGACGCGCTCTTGAAAATACTTGAAGGTATTCACTTTGTTGAAAGTGACGCAAGGTGAAAGCACATCGACGAAAGAGAAACCGCGATGCTTGATGGCTTCCACCAGCAAATCGGTGAGCTGGTCCAGCTTGCCGGAAAAGCCGCGGGCGACAAAGGTCGCTCCTACCGAGAGGGCGAAGTCGGTGGGCGAGATAGGAGTTTCCAGGTTGCCATAGGGAGAGCTGACCGTGTGAAAGTTTAGATCGGAAGTAGGGGCGACTTGCCCTTTGGTGAGACCGTAGATGCGGTTGTCCATTACCACATAAGTCAGGTCAATGTTGCGCCGGCAGGCATGGGGGAAATGCCCGCCGCCAATGGCGAAGGCATCGCCATCGCCGCCAACGACGAGAACCTCCAGCTTGGGATTGGCCAGCTTGACCCCTTGAGCGATCGGCAAGGCGCGCCCGTGCAGGCTGTGTACACCGTAGGAAGAGATAAATCCGGGCAAACGGCTGGAACATCCGATCCCGGAGACCACCACCATCTGATCAGGGTCTAAATCGAGGCGGGCAAAGGCCTGATAAAGCGCGTTCAGCAAACCGAAGTCGCCGCACCCCGGGCACCAGGTCGGTTTCAGTTTTCCTTTATATGCTTGCACATCGCGAGTCATCAGCGCACCTCTTTCGCTTTCTCGAGGATTTCTGCGACGGAGAAGGGACGGCCACCGGCGATCTTGAGGGGCGCCGGTTCAAACAGGAAGGCCGACCGAAGGAGCCAGGAGAGCTGTCCAGTGTAGTTGATCTCAGGCACCATCACTCTCTTTTTGTTAGCCAGAAAGCGGACAATCTCCTCCCGTGGCAGTGGGTTAAGCAGTTTTAGGTAAAGCACATCCGGCTCTTGACCCTCCGCTTTGAGGGCAAGACTGGCCTCTCGCGTGACACCCAGGGTAGAACCCCATCCGATAATGCCAAATTCACTGCTTGGGTCTCCCCACCGTTCAAAGTTGAGATGCTCGTCTTGTAGGGCCAGGTCCAGCTTACGGTCTCGCTTCTCGCACATGGCTTGGTGGTTCTTCTGGTCGTAATTGGGAACATCATTCTCGTTGTGTTCCAGACCGCGGGCGATGTAAGCTCCGGGTCGACCGGGAGTTCCAATCGGGGAAAGACCATTGGGGGTCAAACGGTAGCGTTGGTAGCCCTTGGCAACCTCTTCGGAGGTCACCGCCAAGCGATCCTCCAAGAAAAGGGTTGAGAAATCCGGAACCGAGATCGTCTCATAGCGCTGGGCCAGGGCTTGGTCGGCAAGCAGGATCACTGGCATCTGGGTGCGCTCGGCCAAGTTAAATGCGTAGATGGTCTGGTAAAAGCACTCTTCCACAGTGGTCGGAGCGAGGACGATGCGAGGGCAGTCGCCGTGGCCGCCAAAGAGCCCAATGAAGAGGTCGCCTTGTTCGGTCTTGGTGGGGATTCCGGTGGCCGGCCCAGCCCGCTGCACGTCGACCAGCACCAGGGGAAGCTCGACAATGGTCGCCAAACCAATCATTTCCACCATCAAAGAAAGCCCTGGGCCGGAAGTGGCGGTCATCGCCTTCTTGCCGGCAAACGAAGCCCCAACGACCATCGAGAGGGCCGAAATCTCATCCTCCACCTGGATGGCCACCCCGTCCACTTTAGGCATCTCCACCATCAAGGTCTCCAAGATCTCCGATGCCGGGGTGATCGGATAACCGGCGAAGAAACGGCATCCGGCGCACAGCGCTCCCAAGGCAATGGCTACATTGCCGGACAGAACCATCTTTCCTCCCCCTTCCGCTTGTCCAAGTTGGAAGGGATCACACTTGTGGATGTGCTCGCGGGCGTACTGCGCGCCGAGGTTCAAGGCTTGCAAGTCTTTATCCAGGATGCCTTGCCCCTTGCGGCCGAACTTCTCGCGCACGATCTCCTCCAGCTTGTCCAAAGGCATCGCAAAAAGCTGGGCAATCACCCCCATCATGACGATGTTCTTCACTTGCAAAGCTTGAAGGGTGCGCACCGCCATCTCTTTGAACGGCGCTGCATAGAGCAAAAGGTCGCTCCGCGACTGGGGGTTGGTCTCGGCTGGATCATAGACGAGAATCCCACCGTTCCGTAGGGATGCAACATGTCGATCGAAGGCTTCTTGGTTGAGGGCCACCAGAATGTCGACATCGTCTCCGGCTGAATAAATAGGGCCGTTTGAAGCGCGCATCTGGAACATCGATTGGCCGCCGCGCACCTCTGCCGGATAAGCCCGGAAGGTATTCACATTGAATGATGCGCGCGCGCAAGCCATGGTAAGGATCTCCCCGGCGCTGATAATCCCTTCACCGGATTCCCCGGCAATTCGTACGACCAGGTCTACTTTCTCCATTTCCAGCTAGATCACTCCTTCAGCGAATTTGTCCCCAACAAGCTGGCGCAAAATATCCTTTCCCATGTGAAGGGAGACATTCCTATAAAACAAATGTATTCCTTTCACTGAACCCAAGGGTAAAGCAGGTAGGAACTGACAAAATGCCCTTCATAGCAGCCCAGTTCAGCAGGCAATCCCTTCGACCCTCCACATATCGAAGTTATGATAAGCAAAAACAACGGAAAAGGCCAGAAAACAGCGCATGCAAAACGAGACAGCCTGAGGCAGCAAGTCCACTAGATCCAGTAGCTAAGTGGTTAAGTGGCTGAGTAAGATCAAGACAGACCTTGACTAGACAGCCTGCGGCAGCATGTTACTGACTAGATCGCTAAACTACTTGACCACTAAACTACTTGATTACTGAAGTAATCTGCCTGCGGCAGCAAGTTCATAGCCTGCGGCAGCAAGTTCTCCATGTTACAATACAACCCGCTGCAGCACGACAAACAGCGAACCAAAAAAGGAGACAGATGCGCATCGAGCTGAATCACTCCAACCTGACGGAATTGACCGTCGATACTCTCATCCTGATCCTTCCGGCAGACCGATTTCCAGAAAACATGGAGTCGTTTGATCAAGCTTTAGAAGGCCAACTTACCTGCCTCTGGCGCAGCATCAAACCGGCTGCCAAGGAGATCCCCGTCCTCTACGCATGCGGTCGGGCAACTCCGGTTCGCATCCTCTTGGCCAAACAGCAAACCGGCTGTGAGGCGCGCGAGCTTCGCAATCTGTATACAATCCTGGGAAAAAAGGCGCGTCAATTGGAAGCAGATAGCGTGGCAGTAAACCTCCCTGGCTTTTTTCCGGCTGCACTTGAATCCCAGCTGGCAGTAGAAGGTCTCAATCAGGGGGCCTATCTGCCGGACCTCTACAAACGTGAGAGGCGGCCTTCTATCAAAAACCTACTCATCTGGAGTGATTCGCCGGAAGCTGTGGAGGGAAGCCGGCTTGGCGAAGTCGTCTCAGCAGCGCAGACAATGGCTCGCGATTTGGTCAATGAACCGGCCGCGAAGGCAACTCCTGCCTACCTTTTGGCGGAAGCGCGACGGCTATCCGAGGCGTGTGGTTCGGAAATCGAAGTGCTGGACGCGGATGCAGCCCAGAAGAAGGGGATGGGCGCTTTCTGCGCGGTGGCGCAAGGATCTTCCCAACCTGCCTTCCTGGTTCGCCTCCATCATCCCGGCGCCCGCAACGCTGCTGGACATCTTGCCTTGGTGGGAAAAGGGCTGACCTTCGATTCCGGCGGGCTCTCCCTGAAGCCGTGGGAATCGATGATCACCATGAAATCAGACATGGCTGGAGCAGCCGCCGTGCTGGCTGCTTTCCAAGCAATCTGCGTCCTTCGCCCAGAGCTGGACTTCAGCGCTTTCATTCCTCTCACCGAAAACCTCCTTTCCGGGCATTCCTTCAAGCCGGGTGATGTTTTGGAGGCGATGAACGGGAAGACCATCGAAGTTCGCTCCACTGACGCAGAGGGGAGATTGATCCTGGCTGATGCCCTCTGCTGGGCTCAAGAATGCGGAGCGACCCACCTGGTGGATGTTGCTACACTCACCGGCGCTTGCATCATTGCCCTTGGCTATGAGACGACCGGCCTCTTCACCAATCGAGCTGAATGGGGGGAAATGCTGCTCCATGCGTCGGAAAAGGCTGGGGAACGCCTTTGGCGGATGCCGATGTTCCCGGAATACAAAGAATTGAACAGCAGCGAGATCGCCGATCTGGCCAACTCCGCGGGGCGGGGCGGGGCGCCGGCTGGCGCCATCGCGGCGGCCTGCTTCCTTCAGGAGTTCATTCGCGAAGGAGTGGCCTGGGCTCACTTGGATATCGCCGGACCGGCTTTCCTGGCCAAAGAGAATCGCGCCCAAGCAGGAGCTGCCTCGGGCGCGATGGTGAGGACACTGGTCGAGCTGGGCTTGAGTTTCTAGTTGACCGCCTGAACTTCAAACCCCTTCGCTTGCAGTTCCTCCAGCAAGGATCCTAGTTGGGTTGCGCCTAAGCGCACCATGATCTGGGCTCTTTGCTCAGGCATCTCCAGGGCTGCCAGCCCAATCACGTTCATCTTGTGATCGCGAATGATGGCGAGAAGGTCAGCCAAGGTGCCCATCCGGTTGTCGGCCACAACCACCAGGCGAGTGCCGGGACGACGGAAGCCGAATATTTTGATGAAGGCATCAAAGAGATCGGATTCCGTGATAATGCCCACTAGTTTGCCTTCATCGATCACCAAGAGTGACCCGAATTTGTGCTCCCGCATGATCACCGCTGCTTCTTCAAGGGTGGCCTCAGGCTTGATCATTGCTGGACTCTTGATCATCACCTCGCGTACGGTCATCTTGGCGAGCAAGTAGTTCACTTCGTAAATGCTGAGGGTAGTGGCAGGGGAAGGCGAGACCATCAGCAGATCTCGCTCGGTAACCAACCCCGCCAAGGTTCCGTCCGCCAAGGCCACCGGCAGTTGACGAATCTTGTTTCGTTTCATGATCTGAAGGGCATCGAAGATCGGCGTCTCCGGCACAATCGTGACCGGCGCTGCGGTCATATGATTCCGTACGAACATCTCTCCATACCTCCTTGAAGCGGTTTTCTTCATTGTAGCAGGGTCGCGAGGCGGCGGAATGATCCCCCACCTCGCCAGTTCAGCCCCCCTTGGAACAAGCTTGCCTTGATGGTGCTGTGACAGAGCTGGAAAGCGAGGGGGGTTAGGTTTAAGGCGCAGGAGGGGCGGCGCGGTCCAGCAGAACGGCAACTTGCGCCCGTGTGGTGGGATCGTTGAAGGGAACCACCGCGCCTCCTTGAATAGGCTCTGTCAGGTGAGGGTCTTCATTGCGCAGGATCCCTTGCGCAAATACTGCTCCAGCATAGAGGAAATACCAGTCTGCGGAGGACAGCGGCCGAATGGCGCCTCTCTCGCGCAGGTACAGATTCTGGGGGGCAACCAAGGCGAATCGCCGAGCTCGAACGATCATCGTCAACCCCTCGGCCATGGTCACCCTCCCCTCCGGCTGGAAAGTGCCGTCCGGGTAGCCTTCGATCAATCCGTAGACCACTGCGCTCTCGATGAAACCGTACGCCCAGTGTGTGGGGGGAACATCAGGAAAAGTGACATGAGACCCTTCCGCGGGCTGCATCCCGAAGGAGAGGACAAACATTTTGGCGAATTCGGCGCGGGTCACCAGACCAGCAGGCCGGAAGCTGCCATCCGGGTAGCCGCGCAGCACTTGCCTTTGAACCAGGGAAGCGATGGAGGGGTATGCCCAATAGTCCACGCTTAGGTCTGGGAAGGTTAACTCCGGAACGCGGATCTCCACCGCCACCGCCTGCCGGACCTCTCCCACTACAGCCCGGATCTCCAGGTAGTAGATCCCTGGCGCGAAGCCTTCCGGTACGAAGACCTCTGCTGTCAATGTTTGGACCGTGTTGCTTAGGGTGAAGACAGGAGGAGAAAAGGAGCAGAGAAAACCGGGCGGAGCGGAGAATTCCAAGGTTCCGGCCTGGCCGCTTCCGGATGTAGTAGCCAGCGAGAGCGAAAGATTGGCTTTGCTCCCAGGGCTCATTTCCAGCCTGGTGGGTGTTGGCGCCAACTGAAAGACCACACTGGGCGCAATCGTCGCCGTTGGAGTCACCGAGGGGCTGGGCGAGGGGCTGGGCGGTGGACCGGCTGGGGGATCGCCGGTGATGCAGTAAAGGCGGGAGTCTAAGCATCCCACATAAATCTGGCAGTCGGGTGCGATCACAGCGGAGGAACGGGAGAAGCCATTGGGGAAAGCCAGCTTCCAAAGCAGCGAGCCGTCCTTCTTCAGAGCATAGAAGTACTTATCTTTGGCGCCGAAATAGATCCTTCCTTGGCTATCCAAGGAAGGAGAGGTGTCCACCGCTGAGCCGCTGTCGAACGACCAAAGCTTGGCGCCGTCGCTGGTACGAAGTGCATAGAGGAAGTAGTCGTTGGAACCAAAATAGAGCACGCCTTCTGCTGAGAGCGCTGGGGAGGAGAGGATCGGCCCATCGGCTCGAAAAGACCAGCGCAGGATGCCGAATGAATCCAAGGCATAAAAGAAAAAGTCCTTGGAACCGAAATAGACGTTGCCGGACGAGTCGACCGCCGGGGAAGCCTCTATTCCGCTTCCTGTCGGGAACTTCCATCGCAACTGGCCGCTGGGAGTCAATGAGTAGAGATACCCGTCCTCCGCGCCGAAATAGAAGTTGCCGGCGGCATCTCGAGCAGGAGAAGAGAGGATCTCCGCGTCAATCTGGTAAGACCAGAGCAGTTTTCTCCCGTCGGCTGGCATGGCGTTGAAGGTTCCGTCGCCGGCTGCGAAGTAAACCGTCCCGTCCGAGGCCAAGATGGGAGAAGAGGCATTGGGATATTTGGTCAGGTATTTCCAGACCTCCTTCCCCTTGGAGTCGACGGCGTAGAAGAGGGAGTCTCCCGCACCGAAAAATATTGTCCCAGTGTCTGATACCGCGGGTGAAGAATCAGCCATTCCCCAGACGACGAAGTTCCAGCGTTCTCCTCCGGTTGGCGTCACCGCCCAAAGACGGCGATCTCCCCCTCCGAAGTAAATCGATCCATCCGGTCCTACCGCCGGCGTACTGAGGATTCGATGGTAGGTAGGGAATGACCATTTCACTCGGCCGGTGACGGGTCCCGGGTAAGCAGACTGACCGGTGTGAGCGGGGTTGTAACGGTACATCGGGGAAGCGCTGGCGGCCAATTGCCCCGCTGCCAGGGTCGGTAGGGCGAACAGTTGGCAAATCATCAGGCTAATCAGGATCAGAACGATCCATCTGTTTCTCATTATCTCCTCCGGCCATTCGAGGCCCCTAAAGATCGGTCTCACTATAGCGCGTCGATAGGAAGCCGCCAAGGAAGGGGTCAGAAAAAAAAGAGTGGGGAAAGCGAAAAAGAGCCTTCTTTTTCCTTATAATGAAGAGGAAGGGGTTTCCCCGAGAATGGCAAGTACGATTTGAGACGCCTTTAGCGGGGCTTGATACTCACCCAAGGATGAATCAACGCCTTTTTGCCGGCTTGGCTGATCATGACAAGCAATTGCCTAAGGTTGATTCAGCCCGGTCCAAGGAAATGGAATAATGCCATGATTGATGTGTTGAAAATAAAAGAACTGGCCCGCACTTCTGCCCAGAGCACTCTTTTCCTGGAGCGGGAGTACGCTCGCCTGGGGATCCTCCTGGCTTTAGGAGCGGTGCCCAGCGCGGCCAAACGGATCATATTGAAGGGTGCGACGGCGCTGCGCCGCGTCTACTTTCAAGATTGGCGCTTTTGTGAAGATCTCCGCTTCTCTATTCCCGAAAAGATCGAGACCAAGGAATTCCTCTCTCTCGTCACTGCCGTATTGGACAAGGCCAGTAGTGAATTTGGATTTCGTTTTCGCCTTTCCGAGCGCTACATGGAAAGAAAGCAAGCCCAAACCCGCGTTCTCTACTCCGGCCCGCTCCGCCAGAACAGCCTTCTGACGATGAAGTTCTCCCTTCATGATTCTCTCGTCCTAGAACCCCAGGAAGAAGAGCTTTTGGTCGATCCATTCCCCCTGAAAACCCGCAAGGTTCGCGCTGTGCGCTTGGAAGAGCTGTTGGCGGAGACCTTGCGCAATGTCCTGGTGGCGGGCGAACCGGCTGATTTCTACGATGCCTGGCGCATAGTCAGCCAACACAGCGCGCTACTCAACCGGGAGGATTTCCGCAAAGCCTTGATCAACAAGTGCGAGCAAGCCGGTTTCGATCTAGAGAGCCCCCAGGATTTTCTTGACAAGGAACTCCTCACTCCTACCCGTGCCTACTGGCAACTAAGACTGGGAAATGAAGTCCTCGATCTTCCCCCCTTTGAAGAAGCTTTTGAGGATCTCAAGAAAGAACTGCCCATTCTCTTTGAACCCTGAGCACAAAAAAAGCAGCGGCTTTAGCCGCTGCTGATTCGCTATTTGGTGGAGGCGGCGGGAGTCGAACCCGCGTCCAAGAAGCTTACCTCAAAAACATCTACGAGCCTAGCCTGTGTTTTTTCTCGCTTACCAGCCTCCCCAGGCAGGATGCCGGAAAGCATGCTTGAGTTTGCTTCTCCTGGTTACCCCCAAGTACGGATCGCCAGAGAGGCCCTGCTTCGTGACGCCCGTCCCGCCCCGCAGGGTGAGAGCAAGAACGAACGGCTAACGC
>JBAXQG010000018.1:0-12811 GCA_037131855.1 bacterium | reverse complement strand
ATTCCACCTGGAACCCCCATGACAAAATCGAAGTGGAGGGGCAGGTGGAGGATCCCCTTCTTGATCAGACGCAAGGCATTGGCGATCATGCCCGCCTCGAACACCTCGATTTCCGGTTTGATGCCTCGCTCCATCATCATCCGGGCAAAGCTCTCAATGAGGTCAGGTGGATTCCAGAAGACGCCTTCCCCGAAATTGACTGTACCGCATGTTAATGTGGCCATTTCCGGGTTTAGGGTGAGTGGAGACGATCGTTCTTCGGCGCTCATCCCCACCGCTCCCCCGGTAGAAGTCTGGATGATGATGTTGCAGCGACTGCGGATGGCTTCCATCGCCCGCGCGAATACAGATACATCCTGGGTGGGAGAGCCATCGTCTTTGCGCACGTGCAAGTGGATCATTGAAGCGCCGGCCTGGTAAGCCCGCAAGCTCTCCTCGCTTAACTCCTGCGCCGACACCGGCAAAGCCGGGTGATCCCTTCTACTCAATTCCGCGCCACAAATGGCGGCAGTGATAATTAGTTTTTCCATCGTAATCTAGCCCTCCTCGCACAAGCTCTGATAAATTGGTGGAACAGGGGGTTCGGTTTTCCTGGCCTTGAAGTCAATTCTGGGTGGAATTGAGTCCCCAGGAACCAGGGGTGCTCGGGTAGTTCAACGATTTCGGCTAAGCCCAACTCCTCGTTTCGTCCGGAGACCACCAAACCGTTCCGCTCCAAGATCTGGAGATAGGCATTGTTCAATTCGTAGCGGTGGCGGTGACGTTCCCAGACAATCGCTTGGCCATAGGCTCGCCAGGCTTCGCTTCCCTCTTTTACCAAGCAAGGATACGCTCCTAGGCGCATGGTTCCACCTTTGTCCGCCAGTCCGCGTTGTTCTGCCAAAAGATCGATGACTGGGTAGGGGGTGAGGGGATCGCACTCCGTGCTGTTTGCCCCCTCCAAGCCGCAGATATGGCGAGCGAACTCAATAATCGCGCATTGCAGCCCCAAACAAAGGCCAAAGTAGGGGATGCCTTGGCAGCGAGCATATTCCACTGCTCTTATCTTCCCTTCCACTCCCCTGGAGTCGAAACCGCCCGGCACTACGATTCCATCCAGATCGCCGAGTATTCCAGAGAGATCCTGCCCCTCCCGTACCTGACCGGAGGTCAACTTCTCGGAGGAGACCCATACCAACTGGAGGTCCAACTCCTCTTCCAGGGAGGCGTGCTTGAGGGCCTCGTTGACTGAGATGTAGGTATCGCCCATCCCTACGTATTTGCCCACCACGCCGACGCGGAGCTGTGGATGCGGGCGCTCCAGAATACGCTCCAAGCGTTCCCATTTGGCTAAATCGGCAGCATGATTCTCCCCGAGGAAGCGGTCCAAGATGGCGGAAAAACCCTCGCGCTGCAAATAGAGAGGAACCAGATAAATAGAGTTCAAGTCGGGTAGAGAGATCACCTGCTCTTGATCGACGTCGCAGAAGAGAGCTACTTTCTCCCGAAGCGAACGGGAAATCGCCCGCCGCGATCGGCAGACGACAACATTCGGTTGAATGCCGATGCTGCGCAACTCGGCGACAGAGTGTTGAGTCGGTTTGGTCTTTGCCTCTTGTGTGGTTTCCAGGAACGGCACAAGAGTGGTGTGGACGTAGAGAAGATCTTCCGGTGAAAAGCTGCGACGCAATTGGCGGATGGCTTCCAGGAAAGGAAGTCCTTCAATGTCCCCCACTGTACCGCCGATCTCCACCACCAGCACTTCCGCCTTGGAGCGTTTTAGGGCGTCTAAAATGGCATTCTTGATCTCATTGGTCACGTGTGGGATCAACTGCACCGTAGCGCCTAAATACTCGCCTCGCCGTTCTTTGGCGATCACAGCCGAGTAGATCCGCCCTGAGGTGACATTGGCTGACTGCTCAAGATCCTCATCGATAAAACGCTCGTAGTGCCCCAGATCAAGGTCTGTTTCAGCTCCATCTTTCAATACGAAGACTTCCCCATGCTGGTAGGGGCTCATCGTGCCTGCGTCCACGTTCAGGTACGGGTCGCACTTGACCATGCTCGTCAGGCGCCCTCGCCCTTTAATCAAGGCGCCGATGGAAGCAGCCAAGATCCCTTTGCCGATCCCAGAGACAACCCCCCCGGTGACAAAGATCAGCTTGCTCATCTGGTTTTACGCAGGAGCTCTTCGACGATCAAACTAGCTACCGCAAGTGGCGTTGTGCCTGGCCCGAAGGCAGCGTCAAAACCAACCTCCAGTGCAACCTGGCTGTCAATGTAGGGTCCTCCGCAGATCAAGAGAAGATCCTGCCGCGTCCCCTCTGCCTCGAGCATCTCCGCGAGAAGCGTGAGATTTTCCAAATGAGCATTTCTTTGGGTGACTACTTGAGAAATGAGGAGAACATCGACGGGCTCTTCCCTGGTTATTTCCAGTACCTCCTCCGGAGGCACCTGGGCTCCCAGGTTCACCACCCGAAACTGAGGGTATCTTTCCAGTCCGGACTCCCCGCCGAAACCCTTGGCGTTGAGGATGGCGTCCAAACCGACGGTGTGGGCATCAGTCCCGATGGTAGCGCCGACCACCGTTACTCGTTTCTTTAACTCAAACTCCAATAAATGGTTGATGCGCCAAAAATCCAGCAAAGGCCGCTCCACATCGGTAAGATGAATAGCTTGGCCATCAATTTCTACTGCAGTAGTGCCGTAGAGAATATAGTAAGAGAAACCGTTCCCCAGGTCGAGAGCAGAGATCAAGCGGATCCGGTCCAATCCAAGGCGTCCGGCAATGGACTTGGCCGCTTCCCGGCTCCTGGCGGAAAGAGACATGGGAAGACTGAAGGACAATTGCACAGCGCCATCATTGAGGCGGTCCCCGTAGGGACGGATGGAAGATTGCGGTTCGGTCACGCTTCCTCACCCCTCCTTGCTCTCCGTACCACTTCGCGGTCGAGGAAGGGGTTCAGGTAGAATTGTCCTTTGCGGAAAACGCCATCATAGCCTCGCCCACCATGTCGAGTGCGCCTGATAGCAGAGAAGGCGCCGCTGGAAAGGGAATTCCACAGCCCCTCCTCGGCAATTCTAGTTAGAGATTCCTCGGTTTTCGCAAGAAGCTGGCGGGCGCGGGCAGCGCCTTGCCCGTTGGGTTGAAAACGCAGTTCCCGTCCCAATGCACCGGCTGCGCGACGAACGTGCAAGGCGGACTCTAAGCTCAAGTATCGGTCTTGCACATAAGGAGTATGGATCGCTTCAGTCGGCATCCCCAGGAGGACGATCGCTTGCTCTGTCCAAACTGATACCAGATTGAAAAGTGTGTCCAGCACGTGGGCGAAAAAAATATTCCCGCTCTTGTAACGGGTAGGAGGCATGAATTTGACGGGTGAGCGAGGAAAAAGCTGTCGCACCAATTGCGCTTGAACCAGCTCCCAAAGAAAACTGTCCTCTAGCGCAGGGTCCAACTCGGCAGCATGACCCAGGCCGATCCGTTCCTCCCGCATTCCGGCATTCTTGGCCAATTGCTCGTTGATGAACTGGGAAACAAGCACGATTGGATACTCCTCGAAGGCATCGATGGTCTTGATCAAGTTGTCCTCGCCAGTGACGATGATCGTATCGAATAGACCCAACAAGTAGCGCGAAAAATGCTGGTCGACCATGGTGCGAATCATGTTCAGATCACGAAAGAGAATCCCGTAGAGAGCATCATTGACGAGGATGTCCAAGCCTTCCAAAACACCCAAAGCGGCGATTTCAGCCATGCAAAGGCCAGAGCAATAGTTTACCTGGCGAACATAGCGGTTGGATTGGCGGGAAGCCTCGTCCAAGGCGCCTCGCATCAAACGGTAGTTCGCTCCAGTGGCAAAGGTGCCGCCGAATCCCTCGGTGGTAATCCCTTCGGGGACATAGTCCAGCAAGCTCTGGGCCGTAGAGCGGATCACTGCCACAGCGTCGGCGCCTTTTTCTGCGGCTGCCTTGGCTTGTTCAATGTCGTCGTAAATGTTTCCGGTGGCAACAATTACATACAGCCAGGGTGGTGGAGTTCTGGGCAAGTTTTCCTCCATCTTGCGCCGCTGTTGCCGTTTGCCTAAGAGAGTAGCCAAAGTGTCCTGAACAATCCCTCGGCAAAGCTTCTCAATCGCCGGTCGAGGTTGGCGAGGCAGCCGCACCAAATCCAACGACCCTGCTCCTACCCGTTCGCCGATGCTTTGAGGCGATTCTCCCGTAGCCAAGATGGCGTTGCCTAACCAATAGAGTGCGCCGTCTTCCAAGGCTCGCTGCCTGGCGATATGATCAATGAAACAATTCACCAACGGCACATTCTCTTGGTTTGCGCCTTCGATCCCGACCAAGCGCAGGAGAGAGCGCTCGACCGAGACGGTGGACAGTGGGCTGATCTCGGCCTCCACTTCTTGTGCGATGGAGGCAGCCAATTGACGGCAATGGCGGACTTTTTCAGTTGAAATCGGCAATCTCATGAGAGCAGGACTCCCTGCCGGGGGCTATCAAGCTGCCGGGGGCTATCAAGCTGCCGGGGGCTATCAAGCTGCAGCATGTTCTGTTTTCTCCTCACCGCCTATGCGGCGCTGTTTTCCAAAGCGCTCCACCTCGGGCGAGGACCACTGGAATTTTTGTGCAAATCTTCTCGCCAACTCAATTACCTCTTCTTCCAACCCCAGCAAGAGGGCGATCTTGAGGGCATCATGAGGCACTTGCCGTTCCGGCTCAACTTTCTCCAAGCGGTATTGCATCAGGGTGGAAAGGAGTGCTTCTCCACCTTGTCGCAGAAGCGCTCGCACCTGTTCAAGGCTAATTTCGCCGAGCCCTGCCATTTGCCAGTGCATCACCCCGGTCGCTTGAGCCAAACCCTCGAAGTGAGAGGTGAAAAGGGCGCTTCCCGCAGCAACCTTCGAGCGAAACGATGAGGCCAAAGGCAAGCCCGGCAGTTGGTTGATGTGAAAAAGCAAAGCAGCATTGATGGCAAAGCCCTCGGTAGGATTAGTCCCTCGAGCCAGCTCATCGACCAGGAGCAAGCCAGCTCTTCGTGGGTGACTCAACACCCGCTTGATCCCGGCCACCTCCGCGGCGAAGGCGGAGAGTCCATCCTGCTCGCGGCGCCGAGTGGAAAAAAAGAGGAAATCCACGAGCGCCCATTCCATGGCCTGGGCAGGCGCCAGGAAACCATGCTGGGCCATGGCACAGGATAAGCCAATGGTCTTGAGAAGGACAGTTTTACCGCTCATATTGGCGCCGCTGACTAAGGCCGCTCCCTTAAAGAGCTCTATGCTGAGAGGTTGGAAAGTGATCCCCCGCTCAATCATTCGTAGGTTCATCGGCCAATGGCAGCCTTCCTTTATTCGACAAACGACCGGTGAAGAGGAGGGCAGGAGGCGGGGCAGAACGCCACAATAACGATTGGCAAGTTGACTCTTAGCCAACAGGAAGTCGAAGCGGCCCACGCGATCCAGATCCTCAAGCAAGCCTTCAGCATGTTCGCTGATAGCCTTGGAGAGCCTAGCCCGAATCGCCCTCTCTTCTCTATCTTCTCTAATCGCTAGAACCTCCAACTGCTCCATCCATTGAAGCGCCTTTGGGGAAAGCTGAAGGCGAAATACCAGCGTTCGCGCACTCTCGCTGCGGAGAACGAGACGGTCAATCCTTTGACAAAGGTCGGCGCCTCGACTTCCGCGCGGAACGGCAATCTCTTCATCCTGCCCGAGGTGAAGTCCGTCCGGGCGAAGCAGTTCATTCACTGCTGCCCGTTCCAATGACAGCTTCCCTTTTATCTCTTCCCTTTGAAGACGAAGCTGCTTCAATAGAGGCGAATAGTCATCAACCAAAGAGAAGGTTTGGGGGCTTTGACCCCCGTAGGAGAGGAGGCGGGAGAGGACTGGACAACCCCTTGGTCGCAAAGAGGCCAAGAAAGCAAGTCCGGGTTGTCCCGCAACAATGCTCGAAGGTTGGTTCATGGCCTGTCGCAATCTTCCCAAGAGAAGGAGCAAGCGTTTGCACTCGAACAGCTCTACCATCGTCAGCACAAAACCCTCACAGGCTTGGCGAAGTGATCGACGGATATCCTTAATATCATGCAGCAAGGCGGCTTGTTCGGCCCCCCAGGAGGGGTGTTCCAGTAAAAAGGAAGCCATTGCGCTGGTTCGGCGAAGCTCAGCCCTTAATTCTCGTTCCTGCCCGGTTCGGAAAGGTTGAATTCGTCCTTTTGTCTCCCGGCCGATGGAAGAATGCGTTTTGACCAAGCCGAGCAACTCATCCCATTCCAGGCTGGCTCGCGTCTCCGGGTCAAGAAAGAAGCTCTCGCTCACTGCAGTTACCGGCACTCCACTGTCTGGAAAGCGTTCCCCGCTTCCTCCAGCAATCGCGTAGAGCTCTCCATATGGCCATCCAAAGCGCGCGGATTTACAGTAACCCACGCCAAGAGCGCTTTCTCGCGCGCGAAGAATGACCATCCTCCACGCCACAGTGCTTGCCAACGTTCTTGGCTGCAGAGAAGATGCCAAGGTTGATCCAGTAAAAGAGCCGCGGGAGACGAGAAGCGATCTAACACCTGACTGGTTCGATCGGTGAAAGCGCCTGGCCAGTAGATCACCTCTGCTGCTGCAAGATCGGCAGCTTGATAGAACTCCCTGCCGGGGGCTGTCGTGCTGCTGGAGCCTTGTTTGTTTTGATAGCCCGCGGCAACTAGATAGCCCGCGGCAACTAGATAGCCCGCGGCAGCGTGTTCTGTGTCAGGTTCAGGGATGGCAACCCAGTGGTCTTTCTGCCACAAAGCGGGCTGCCCTCGCTTTCCATAGGCAGACGGAGAGGGGACCTCCCAATGGCCTTTGGGCATCAAAGCGATGGTTCGTAGACGCTCCAGTTGCTCTTTCCTGACCCAACGGTCAACAGGATCTGCGCCAATGGCCAGGATGTAGCACTGCGCAAGGTGCGAATCACTCGCCGATAAGCGACCGAAGGAGCCATCCACCACAACCAGTTCAGCCCCTTCAGCAATCAAACGCTGGGCCGCTTCCATCGTATCGTGCAATGTAACCGGTCCTGCGATGACAGCCTCACTTGCCTGCCGAGCTCTCCCAATCAACACCTCACCCCAGGGAGTATTGCCTTCCAACTCCTCGCGCAACTCCAGACGGCTTGTCATCTCACAGTTTTTGGCCAGTGCTACCAAAGTGCCTTTGGATAGCCGTAGCGGAGTGCTGTGCCCCCCTTTTCCTACTGGGATCACGCCGAGTCTCTTCTTATTTTTTAACCCCGCCTCCAGCAAAGCGTTCGCTACAGTCGTCTTCCCCGAGCCTCGCCCAGTCCCCACTACGCTCACCACGGCCGGCCAGGAAAGGCACTCCGGCAATTTCAATGATCGCCTCTTCGTCCGATCTTGCCATCGAGCACGCTGTTCTGCGGGGAACCATCGTGGCTACAGGTGGGGCAATGGGCCGGATCGTGACGGGACATCGCTTCCGGTTCCGGATAGGAATAGACCAAACCCTGATAGTTCCGCAAGACTACGTTCTCTGGAGACATCGAGAGCACGTAGTTCGGTGCAACCGGGATTTTCCCCCCACCGCCCGGAGCATCCACCACGAAAGTGGGAACGGCCAGGCCGGTAGTATGACCTCGCAGGGCTTCCACCATCTCGATTCCCCGCAGCACTGAGGTGCGGAAGTGGCTGATCCCCTCCGAGAGGTCGCATTGATAGACATAGTAGGGGCGCACACGAATCTTCAGCAGATCATGGACCAATTTCTTCATGACCGTCGGGCAATCGTTAATCCCGCGCAGCAACACGCTCTGGTTTCCAAGGGGAATGCCGGCATCCGCCAACTTCGCGCAGGCTTCGGACGATTCAGGGGTAATCTCCCTGCTGTGATTGAAGTGCGTGTTCAACCACAGGGGATGATAGCGTCGTAACATCGTCGCTAGATCATCAGTGATACGTTGCGGGAGCGTCACCGGAACCCTGGAACCGATGCGAATGATCTCTATGTGTGGAATCTTGCGCAGCTGGGCCAGGACGTATTCCAGTAGTTCCTGCTCCAGCAGGAGGGCATCCCCGCCGGAGAGGACAATATCACGCAGTGCCGGGGTCCGGCGGATGTATTCCAATGAACGATCCAATTCCTCCCTGGAAAGAGAGCGATCGTAAGTCCCGGCGAAACGGCGGCGGGTACAATGCCGGCAGTACATGGCGCACTGATCGGTGACCAGGAAAAGAGCTCGGTCGGGGTAACGGTGGGTCAATCCAGGAACCGGTGAGTCAGCGTCCTCGTGCAAAGGATCAAGCTGGTCGAATTGACCGTGGACCGTCTCTTGAGCCTGAGGCACTGCTTGCAAGCGAACCGGGCAGGTGGGATCGTCCGGGTCCATCAGTGATGCGTAGTACGGAGTGATGGCCATGCGAAACCTTTTTAAGGCAAGTCGAACTCCCTCCTCCTCAGCCATGGGGAGATGAATCACTTCCTTCAATTCATCAACTGTGGTCAGGCGATGCTTCAACTGCCAGCGCCAATCCCCCCAGTCTGCCAGAGACACGTCTCGCCAGAGATTTACTTCGTTCCAGGTTCGCATGAGTGACAATCTGCCTTAGAGGAACATTCTTTCGAAGAGAGCCCTCAGTTTCGGGCTCTCCCGCATCAACTCCAAGGTGATCCGATCATGCCCTTTGGCAAAACCATTGCCGATGATCATGTTCACATCTTTGCCGATGCCTTCAGCCCCCAGAGCAGCCGCAGTAAAGCTGGTAGCCATGGTGAAAAAGTAGACGATGCCCCCCTCCCGGGTACTCATTATGGAGGCCATTTCCGTACCGGGAATATTGACGCAGTTAATAGTGACATCCATCAATTTCCCGTCCGTGACCTCGAGTATTTTCTCGTACACTTCCAGCGGCTTTGAAGCATCCCCCTGAATAGCTAGGTCAGCGAACCCGCTCTCGCGTATGCGTTCGGTAGAGGAGGCGCTGTGCCCCAACCCAATCACTCGCCCGGTCACCCCGGCCCGCTTCTTGGCTTCGTAAAGACAGAGAAGCCCTGACTTGCCTCCACCGCCGATCACCAGCACCGCATCACCCGGCTTGACCAGGCGCGCGGTCTGAGCTGGGGCGCCGGCCACGTCGAGAAGGGCGAGGCAAAGACGATCCGGAAGATCAGCCGGCAATTTGGCATAGACGCCCGATTCGAAGAGCACAGCCTGCGCTTCAACCTCTACTTGGTCTTTCTCGAGATCGATTTTCTTGATCCGCTTCAAGGCAAGAGGGGTCAGCGAGAGAGAGACCAGTGAAGCAATTTTGTCGCCGGGCTTCAGATCGCGACTTACCAAATCTGCGCCTACGCGCCTCACGGTACCGATGAACATGCCTCCCGAACCAGTGACCGGGTTATGCATCTTCCCTCGCTCTTTGATGATCTTCTTGATCAAACCAGCGATTTTGGCGGTATCGCGCTCTCCCTCCTCCTCCAATTGGGTGAAACTGGCGGCATCAATATTCAATCGCTCTACATCCACCAATATCTCATTGTCGTAGATCGATCTCATGTCGCAATCCAATCGCTTGGCCGCCTGCGGCATTACTCCCAGCGGCTCTAACACGCGATGCGTCCCAAACGGATTTCCCCTAGCCATCTTATTTCTCCTTCCTCATATTCACATGGTCTCCGGGGCGCTAAGCCCCAATAGGGTTAGGATGTTACCCAGTACAACGCGAAAGGCTGAGACTAGATTGAGCCGTGCCTGCTGCAAAGAAGGATCCACTCCAAGGATTCGGTGATCATGGTAATAGGAGTGGAAATCCCCGGCCATCTCCTTGGCGAAACTGGTCAAACGCTGCGGAAGCAAGGAGGAGGAAGCGGCGGCGATCTCCTCTGGAGCCAGCGCGATCTTGGCTAGAAGGCGATACTCAGCCGGTCCATAAGCCTGACAAGTTTCACCATCATTTTCACCCATTGCCAAACCCCTTTGGACCGCTTCTCTCTCCACCGAGAAAGCGCGGGTGTAGGCATACTGAACGTAATAAACCGGGTTCAAGAGCGATTGTTGCTTAGCTAGGTCGAGGTTGAAGTCTAAGGTAGAGTCGGGGCTTCGATCGAGTAAGAAAAAGAGAACGGCGTCTCGTCCGACTGCTTCAGTGACTTCATCGAGGGTCAGAAACTCTCCCGTGCGCTTGGACATCTTTACTTCCTCGCCCTGCTCGAACCATCGTACCAATTGATAAATCAGCAAGGTCAAGTCGTCAGCATTGTAGCCAAGAGCTTGGAAAGCGGCCTTATTACGCGTCACATAACCGTGGTGATCCGGACCCCAGACATTAATGATCCAATCGAAACCACGTTCTCGTTTGTGTAGATTGTAGGCAATGTCCCAGGCAAAATAGGTAGGCTCACCGTTGGAACGGACCACCACTCGATCTTTGTCATCGCCAAAGGCTGTGGAACGAAACCACAGCGCCCCATCCCTCGGATAGAGAAAACCTCCGTTTTCCAGTAGAACTTGTGAGCGGTGTAAGAATCCATCGCGCTCCAAGGAGCTTTGCGAAAACCATGTGTCAAAACGAATGCCCAGCCTATCCATGGTTTGACGGTGAGCTCGGGACATTTCTTGCAGTCCGAAGCGCCGAAGCTCGATCAGCAGATCCTCCTGAGGAAGGTCCAGCCACTCGAAGTGCTCCCGGGCTGCCCGTTGGCTTATCTCGCGCACATACTCGCCCTGGTAGCCGTTCTCCGGGAAGACCGATTCTTGACCCAGTGCTTCATGGTAACGCGCAAGCAAGGACAAGGCGAAAGTGTCCACCTGAGTGCCGAAATCATCGAAATAGTATTCACGGGAAACCTTGTGTCCCCCCGCTTCCAACAAGTTGGCAGCGACAAACCCATAGCAAGCGCCACGCGCGTTTCCCAGGTGGATGGGGCCGGTTGGATTGGCAGAGCAAAACTCTATATTGATTTGCCGTTCTCGTTTCTGCTGCCAGTGACCATAACCAGCGGGGTTTTGGAAAACATTGTCAAGAATTGCTTTGGCGCTTGCAGCTTCAAGGTTAAAGTTAAGGAAACCAGGCCCGGCGACTTCGGTCAATACTCCCAACGAAGCTGGGATGGCCGCTTGTAGAAGGTGGGCGATCTCTCGCGGATTGGTATGGAAAAGCTTGGCCGCATGGAAAGCGTAGTGGCATGCCAAGTCAGCGTGACGCCCTGTCACCCCTGCGGAAGCGGGAGCCGCTTCCCAAGACACCGGCCCAGCATCTCCACCAAATCGATCTTGGAGGGTTTCCCGCAGGGAAGCTCCCAGTGCTTCCAAGTAATACACTTTACAATTCTCCGGAGGGAGCAAAGATGGAATCCACACGCTCCCGCAGGTCATCGAAGCGGAAGATTCGCTCTACCTCGGCAGGGGGCAAAGCCGAGGTTTGCGGTTCTCTCTCCAGCAATTGGCGAAGAGGGATTTTTTGCTGAATAGCCTGGAAGGCCAGACTTTGGACGAGACGGCTGGCCTCGGAACGAGGCATGCCATGCCCAACCAAAGCCAGCAGAAGAGGCTGGGAGAAGATCGCACCGCAGGTGAGCTCGATATTCCGCGCCATCCGTTGCGGATTCACCTCCAATCCATCCATTACCCAGGCAAGAGTATGCAGCATATAACCCAACAGTACGGTGCTTTGGGGACCGATCACGCGCTCGGTCGAGGAATGACTGATGTCCCTCTCGTGCCAACTGGGGATATTCTCCAGGGCTGGACCTGCATTCGCTCGTACAATGCGAGCCAAGCCGCAAAGACGCTCGGTGATTACCGGATTGCGTTTGTGGGGCATCGCAGAAGAACCGACTTGCCCCTCTGTGAACGGCTCGAAGGCCTCCCCTACCTCGCTGCGCTGTAAATGACGAACCTCAATCGCCACCTCCTCTACCCCGGCGGCGAGAAGAGCAAGGGTTTGAAAGAATTGGGCGTACAAGTCGCGCGGGATGATCTGGGAACAACGGTGAGCGGGCTTCAAGCCGAGGAGAGCGCAGGCGCGGGTGGCAATCTGGGGACTGACCAGGTTGTAGGTGCCCACCGGGCCGGAGAACTTACCTACGCTCACTTCAGAAGTAGCTTCGCGCAGGCGCCGCAGATGCCGCTGGAAAGCCTTTTGATAACGCAGCAAGACCAATCCAAAACTAATCGGCTCGGCATGCATGCCGTGAGTGCGACCGACCATCCAGGTATATTTGTGCTGGCGAGCTCGCCGCCTGAGGATGCGGATCAAGTTGAGAAGATCTCCTTGCAGGATTTCTCCACATTGTTTCAGTTGCAGAGAAAAACCAGTGTCCTTGATGTCTTGGGAGGTTAACCCAATATGAAAAAAACGAAAATCCTCACCTAGCCTGCTTTCCACCGCTTGAAGAAATGCTACCAGATCATGTTGAGTTCTTTCCTCGATAGCCCGCACCTCTCCAAGTGATCCGTAAGAGGCCCTCTTGAGGATGCTCTGGTACGCCTCATCAGGGATCTCTCCGTTCTCCGCCCGTGCCTGGCAAACGGCAAGCTCAACGCGCAACCACAATTGGAGCTGATTTTCCTCGCCCCAGATTGATTCCAGCGCAGGGTAAGGATAGCGGGAGACCTGCAGGTTCATCCATTGATGGTAACACTCCCCCTCATCCCTCGCCAAATCGGAGCATTTAGACTGATTCCGCTCTCTCTTCATTCAGTATGGGGACATTCTTCCAGTATGGGGGACAGATTTAATATCTGTCCCCATATTGATTCAATCTGTCCCCTTACTGTGCGCGGCAGCGTAGCAATCAGCCCCCGGCAGCTTGATAGCCCCCGGCAGCTTGATAGCCCCCGGCAG
>JBAXQG010000017.1:0-14063 GCA_037131855.1 bacterium | reverse complement strand
TGGGACCAAGGGACGCAGAGCGCAATCGGTTTGAAACCCGCCCCTACCAAGACCGGCTTGGCTACTGTGGGGATCGCTGCCCTGGATGCATCCAAGCCTGTCGCGCCGGTAAAAACTCCAATCGTTCAGCCTAGCCCCGGCCTGCGGCAGTATGATAGCCTGCGGCAGCATCTCCTGTTAGGCTAGAAGAAGATGAAAAGGGTAGCAAAAGAAAAGGATCGCACTACGAACCTGCCGCTCTTCCCGGAGCCGCTAGAGGTTCCGATTTCTACACCCTCGCCCGTGTTTTCGCCTCCGTTCCCGCCATTGCCACCACCTCCACCACCTCCACTGCCTCCACTGCCACTGCCAAAGCTGCCATGGGTGCGCCAACCCTCGCCAAAAGGGAGAGTTCAGGTGAAGCAGGGTTGGACTGTCCATTTGAACAAGAAAGTGGACCTTCCCATCGCCGAAGTTCGCTATAGCAAGAGGCGCACTTTGGCGCTGGTTATTACTCGTGACGCTCGCCTGCTGGTCCGGGCGCCGATGCGCGCGTCGCGCGCCTCTATTGATGCTTTTCTCCGGGCGAAGGCCCAATGGGTTCTTGCCGGCTTGGTCCAAGCGGAGGAGCGAAATCGCCGAGCGCAAGCACAAGCGCCGGCGATCAGCGAGGGGAGCATGTTCTTTTTCTTGGGGAAGCCCGTGCCCTTGGCTTGGTCACCCGGTCCCGGCCTTCCCTTGCGTCTGGACGGGGGCCGCTTCTTGCTAAGGCAGGAACGGGCTGGTGAGGGTCAGGCCTTGCTGCAGCAATGGTACCTAAACCAAGCCAAGGCGTTCTTTCCAGTGCGGGTGCAGCTTTATGCCGCGCAGATGGGGATCGACCCGGGAGGAATCGCCCTCTCCAAAGCGCGAACCCGGTGGGGATCCTGCTCGCGTCGCGGGGTGCGTTTCAGTTGGCGCTTGATTCAAGCGCCCCTGGAGATCATCGACTATGTGGTCGTGCATGAACTGGCGCACCGGCAAGTGGCCAACCATTCTTCCCGCTTTTGGGCTTTGGTGGCATCTTTCCTGCCGGATTGGCGCGCACGCCGGCGTTGGCTTAAAGAAAAGGGGGTTTCCTCTTTTCCTTGGAAGCGCCCCTTTGATGGAAGTACAGCGGAAGGGTGAAGGGTGGGCTAGTTCGCCACCTTGACGATGGTGCGAGCCTGCAGAGAGAAAGCAATCAGGAAAATCCCGTAGACCAGACCGTAGATTCCAAGAAGAATAAAGATTACTGAGGCGCCGACCAGGACGTTGCCGAGGAGGAGGGCTCCGAAGACGATGCTGATGATCCCGCCGATGGCTTCCAGGAAAGCGCTGCCGCCGCCCATCTTGCCGCCGTAAGCAATTGCTCCGATCAGTTCGGCAATGCCGGAAATGATTGCCCAGACAGCAATCACCCAATAAACGGCGAAGGCGAAGGCGCCTGGGGCGAAAAGGGCGATCAAACCGGCAACGATGCCGACGATTGCCTTCAGGAGGAAGACCCACCAATGCGTGCCGGCGCTGAACATCCCGATAAAGTTAAAAACACCGGTTAAGAGGGCGAAGAAGCCGAAGAGGTAGATGATCGTGGCCGCTACTCCGATCGGCCAGATGAAACAGGCGATGCCGATAAGCATAAAAAGGATTCCCAGGATGGTTAGGGCCCACCAGTTCTTCAAGCCCATCATCGTATTCTTGCGAAGTGCATACTCCATTTTGTACCCCTTTTCCACAGAAAGATAACAGTAGAATAGCTGAAATGGAGCAGCATTGACAAGCAGTCAACTGTGCAGGTTCTCCGCTGCCGTTCATTCGATCAACGATTCCTCTACAATGAAAGGATGCCGCTTGTTATTTTCTTCTTTGCAGTCGGGTTGGGGGTGGCCTCAGTCAGCGTCTGGTTCACTGTCAGAGCTTTCCGTAAACGAGCTTGGCGGGGACTGTCTTTGGCGCTTGCTCTTCTTCTGCTGGCCTGCCTCTTCCTTAGCGGCATTGTCGCCACTCGCGTTCCAATCGTGCAAACAGTGTCCCTCGCCTTGGGGGAGAGCGCAGGGGGAGAGAGGTTGCGGGTTGCCTTCTGCTCTGATCTTCATCTGGGTCTCTACAAGGGAAATAAATGGATAGAGAATCTGGTTCAAATTCTCCTCGAGGAAGATCCGGACTTGATCCTTTGGGGCGGAGATTTCGTCTATCGAGCTTCACCCGAACAGTTGGCAGAAGATCTCCGCCCCTTGTCCCAGCTTCATCCCCGTCTCGGCTCATTCGCCGTTTTGGGCAATCACGACTACGGTTTCCCAGGCCTCGACTACTCGGCGACGCTGGAGCGGGATTTGAGCAACCAAGGCGTGGCGGTTCTGCATAATGAGGCTGCCGGTTTAGAGGGAGGGGTTCGTGTGGTTGGGATGGATGACCTCTGGGCCGGTCGAACTGACTTCCGCCCAATCGAGCGCGCTTTGGAGAACCAAACCGGGATCAACATTCTACTGGCCCACAACCCGGACATTCTAGCGGCGCCTTTCCCCCAAGGTCCTCCCAGCCGTTTGCCGGAATCCACTCGCTCCCCCATCCTCTGGCTCTTCGGCCACACCCACGCCGGTCAGGTTCGGCTGCCGCTCATAGGTCCTTTGGCTTTACCGACCTCCCTGCGCTATGATCGCGGTCTTTTCCAGAGCCAATGGGGACCGCTCTACGTAACCCAGGGCGTTGGCGAGGTAGGACTTCCGGTTCGTCTCCTGACTGAACCGGAGATCGTCATCTTGGAGCTGTCCTATCCGTCAGCGCCTCCATGAGTAGATCGGTTGTTCATCGCCAGCTATCGTTTCCTTCCCGGCATCTAACCGAAGGTCAAGGCAAATCCCATCAAGCACTTTCTCGGCAAAGCAGGCACACAGGCTCCGGGGGTTCCCAGCGACTGCTCCTTTTTTTGTGACATTATTGGGCAAGCTCAGGAAAGGGCAAGGCTCGAAGGATCGCTTTGAGCGCTTGAAGACAAACGCTTTTGGAAGGTGTATGCTTCCTCGAACGTGAAGCAGATGCAACCCACCCAATTGGCCTACCCTTGGAACTGAACGAGCGCGATATCGACTGGTCGGAAGCGATCAGCGCCACCCGAAGAGGCATTCCACCGCATACTGTCATCAAGGCGTATGCAGCGGTGGTGGTTTCCCTGCTCCTCTGGTGCGCGCTTTCAGTGGTTCACCAATTCTGGGGCCAGTGGCTCTTCTTCCTTTTCCCGGTGTTGCTCTGCGTGCTCGCCGCCGTCCTCACCGCCGGCACGCAAACAGCCTATTTTCTGCAAGTGCGGCGCGTTCCCATCTCTTTGGTTCCAGCGGGTGAATCGCCGAAGAATAAGATTTCCATCGCTTTGGTTAGCGACCTTCATCTGGGACGATTGAAAGGCCGTGAATGGCTGACTCACCTGGTGCAGGCGGTGAACCGGGAAAAGCCGGATCTCATTCTCCTGGCCGGCGATTTCGTCTACAAGGCAGACCCTGAACGGCTCGGCCATACGCTTTGGCCGATAAAAGACCTCCAGGCTGGTCGTGGCGTCTATGCCGTCTTCGGCAATCATGACTACGGCGTCCCGCACGGGGAGGACTATTCCTCCCTTCTGGCTCGACTGCTGCCGCAGTATGGCGTCGATGTGCTCAACAACGAGGCTGTTCAGTTGGAGGATGGCCTCTATTTGCTTGGGTTGGACGACCTATGGACGGAGCGCTCCAATTGGGCTAAAGCGTGCGCCGATCTTCCTCTGGAGAGTCAGTGGATCATCTGCGCGCACAACCCAGAGACCGTGGTCAGGATGAATCCGGAAGGTCCCCTGGAAGGAAACGGCGACTGCCCGGCCAACCGTCGTCGCCCCCCGCTGTGGCTATGCGGGCATACCCATGGGGGACAAGTGATCCCGCCCTGGCTTCGCCGCATCAGCCATCTTTTCGATCGCGGCTTTTACCAGGAACAAGGGGGGAAGGTGTTTGTGACCCAGGGTGCAGGAGAGGTGGGGGCAAGCCTTCGCTTAACCAGCCAATCCGAAGTGGCTCTCCTTGAGGTGACGATCTAGCAAGATTTACCAGGTCATCACTTTCTGCACCATCGAGAGCAACAAAGGTAGATCTGTCTTAGGCCCTACAATCAAGCGAGGAATACGGAAGAGTTCCTGTGCGGTAGCCAACCCCCGATCCTCGGTCACCGCCGTCTTGTACCCCGCTCCGGCGAGGAAAGGGAAGTAGTCCCGGGCATAGTAGCCATAGGGGAATGCAAAGCTGGAGACAGGTTCCCCCAGTTCAGCGTCAATGAGCCGCTTGCTTTCCGACAGTTCCCATCGCAGTTTTTCATCGGCGAGCTGATTGAGGTCGGCATGATTCACCGTGTGTGAACCAAAACGCATCCCCGCCTGTTGCATGATGCGGGTTTGTTCCCAGGTCAAGTAGGCATTGTCATCCATGTTCTTGGGAATGAGGTAGAAAGTGGCGAAGAAGCCATACTTTTGCAAGAGCGGAAAGGCCTCGGTGAAGTTGTCGCGGTACCCGTCATCGAAAGTCAGAACCACCGGCTTTTTGTCCAAAGGGACCGGTTGCATGAGGAACTCCAAACTGACCGATTGATAACCGTTCTCCTTCAGCCAGCGCAATTCGGCCTCGAATTTGGCCGGGGAGACGGCTGGATTGGTGGGCTGGCTAAAGGCGGGGTTGTCGCTGATGTGGTGGTACAGTAAAACCGGAGCGGCGAAGGTGCGCGTCCGGACTGGAAGGACCACTGCCCAAAGAACCAGGAACAGGCCATAAAGCAGAATCCCGAGTATGATCAGCTTGCTGCGGCGCGCGCTCGACATATCGCGCTATTATACACGAGCCCTTTCCTTCAACGGCTATCCCGCTTCCTTGGGAAGCCATCCACAATCCTTCCCTTGACCTTGACTATCGATGGAGGCGCCTGCCGAGAGAGAAAGTAGAGGCCCGGGTGAACCGGGCCTCGTTTGAGTCGTTGGATCGTCGCGGGGTGAATCGGCAGAGGCTGCCGCGGGCGGTCTGGTGTCTAGTAAGTCTCCTCGAAGATCTCGTAGTAAGACTGCGGGTGCTTGCAGGCCGGGCAAAGTTGCGGCGCTTCCATCCCCTCGAAGATATAGCCGCAATTGCGGCATTTCCAGCGGACAACCTCATCTTTGCGGAAGACCTTGCCGTCACTGACGTTGGCCGCCAGCTTGTTGTAGCGGGTTTCGTGCTTTTCCTCGACCTCGGCGATCTGTTTAAAGGCGGCGCAGACTTCCGAGAATCCCTCTTGCTGGGCCATCTCGGCAAAATTCTGGTAGATGATGGTCCATTCCGCATTTTCCCCCGCAGCCGCCGCTTTCAGGTTTTCCAGGGTGTTGCCGGTGAGCCCGGCTGGATAGGATGCCTGGATCTCTACTTCGCCACCCTCCAGGAAATTAAAGAAGATCTTGGCATGCTCTTTCTCGTTGTCCGCCGTCTCTTGGAAGATGGCGCTGATCTGCTCGAATCCTTCCTTTCTGGCCGCGCTCGCGGCAAAGGTGTAACGGTTGCGGGCTTGCGATTCGCCAGCAAAGGCTTTCAGCAGATTTCCTTCAGTGATGCTACCTTTGATCGATTTCAAAACAACACCTCCTAGCGTTTTGATCAGAATAACACAGGAGAGGGGAACCGTTATTCCCTCCCGGAGGCGGACGCCCCAACTTCTTCCGCTTGGTTGGTCCGCAGGGAGTGGACTGCCTCTCTCGTCTCCTCTTCAACCGGGAAGGGGTTGGCCAAAGGGCAGAACTCTGATTTATTACCCTTCGGGATACCTTGGCTGGTTCCGCTTTTCGTTGCTACAATGCCGATGGTGCGCCTGTCCCTGAGCATGGCTGCGGGATATCCAATGAAAGTTGCACCCAGGCGATGGCGATGAAATCCAGGAGAAAAATACCGTCTCACCAGTTGGACCGGGAGCTGCCGCCGGCCCTTTCCAAGCCATTGCTGCAGGAGCTGCACCTGCTTACCCGGGAGGGGGATCTGAACGCTGACGCCAGGCGGAAGTTGAAACAAGTGCATCACCTCATTTCTTTGCTTCAACGCGCTCTGGACGACGTCTTTCAACGCGTCCAGGCTCCTGTTGTGGTGGACATTGGATCGGGCAAGTCCTACCTGGGCTTCCTGCTCTACGATCTTGTTTTGCGGCATCATCCCTCGGGACGGATCATCGGCGTCGAGCCAAGGCCGGAGCTGGTGGAAGGCGCGCGCGAGCTGGCCTCCAGGCTTGGGTTCGAACGGATGGAATTCCAGCCGGCCAGAGCTGATGGCGCCAGCCTTCCTGCCAAAATCGATATCCTGGTCGCTCTCCACGCCTGCGACACGGCCACCGATGATGCGATGTTTCTGGGGTTGCAGGGCAAGGCTGAGTACATTGCCGTCATCCCCTGTTGCCAAGCTGAGGTCGCTGAACAGTTGAAGGCAGGCAAGTGGCTCCGTTCGGGCATTGCCGAAGGAAACCCGCTGGCGGAACTGTACGCCCACCCAATTCACCGTCGGGAGTTCGGCAGTCACCTCACCAATGTGCTGCGCGCACTTGCCCTTCAGGCAGCCGGGTATCAGGTCACGGTCACCGAGTTGGTCGGTTGGGAACATAGTTTGAAGAGTGAAATGATCTTGGGCCGGCGGATCGAAGGATCTCGTTTGTCATCCCGTCTGCGTTTGCAGGCGCTGTTGGATCAATTTCTGGTCTGCCCCAAGCTGATCCGGGATCTGGGGTATTGCCCCACCGCTCCCTGCGCGATTGCGGACAAGATTGCAGACAATCCAGTCCTCCTAAATGCACCCAGCGAGGGTATGGTGGGAGGCGAGCTTCACTGCAATCATTTTGATGACTCGTCGTAACAACCTCCCTGATGGACGGAATTTCCCAGGGAAGGCGCCGGTTAGGGAAAGGACAGGGCAGTCTTGGTTGGCCCTGAAAATTCAGCACAGGAGAGATCCATGGAACAGATCAAACGAATTGCAATGGGAGAGATGGCTCCCGATTTCGATCTCAAGGATCAGGACGGAAAACTTCACACCCTCAAGGAAATGAGCGGCCGGAGGGTTCTCCTCTCCCTCCACCCGTTAGCCTGGACCGCCGTCTGCGCCAAGCAGATGCAGTCTCTGGAAGCCCAGTTCGAGCGTTTTGCCGCACTGGGCGCCGAACCCTTCGGGTTGAGCATCGACACTACTTTCAGCAAACATGCCTGGGCCAAATCGTTGGGGATCGAGAAAGTGCGCCTGCTCTCCGATTTCTGGCCGCATGGCGCCTTGGCGAAGGCTCTCGGTCTTTTTCGCGAAAAGGAGGGTTCCTCCGAACGGGCCAATGTGCTGCTGGATGAGGATGGCAGGGCGCTGTGGGTGAAAGTTTACCCGATTTCCGAACTGCCGGACTTGGAAGAAATCTTAGCCAGACTTTCGCCAATATCTCCGCTGCGGTAGGATATTTCCATAGTCCACCATAGAAGGAGAACAAATTCATTGGATGCATTGGAAGCAATCCGAACTCGGCGGAGCATCCGCCGCTACCAAGCGCAACCGGTTCCTGAGGAGCTGATCGCGCATCTCCTGGAGGCGGCTGTGGCTGCCCCCTCGGCAGGCAATCAGCAACCTTGGCAATTTCTCATCGTAGATGACAGGGAACTCCTCGATGGGCTTCGAACGGCTTCCCCCTACGCGGCCATGTTGAAGGAAGCTCCCCTGGCGATCCTCGTTTGCGGAGACCTCCAGCGCGAGAAGTACCAGGGCTTTTGGGTCCAGGATTGCGTTGCTGCCACGATGAACATCCTCACTGCGGCGCGGGCCCTGGGTTTGGGCTCCTGCTGGACTGCCCTCCACCCGGCGGAGGACCGGACCGAGGCGGTTCGACGCCTGCTGAATCTACCTTCCTCGATCATCCCCTTGAACATCATCGCTCTTGGCTACCCCAATGAGGAAAAGCCACTGCCAATGCGATCGGACCCTGCGCGCATCCATCGCAATCACTGGTGAAAGGCTGTGGCAAAGCGGGAGATCGGTCCGGGCATCAATCATTGAGACCCTATCTTCCTGCTATGTTATGATCAAGCCATGGGGACCTTCTCAAACGAAGCAAAAAAAATCCTAGAAACAACCCTGAAGGAACAGACGGAATGGGTTCAGCAGCGTGTGCTGCATTACTCAGCGCAACGCGGCGTGGAAGTAGAGATGAACTCGCTGCGTCAAACCATCCTCGAGTTAGCCGATGGTTGCCATCAGGCGATCATCGCCGCGCTTCAACAACACTCCGCAACGAATGGAATGCAATCCGGCGATATCCTGGTCGGGGATCCCCTTTCTGCCTTCGGCGTCAGCCTGGCCAAACGGCAGAACAGCGCCGGAGCCAACCGCGGCCTTCCCCGGGCCTTTCTGGAAGATTGCCGGCGAACCTACCAGGATTTGATTCAACGAGCCGGCTGGCCGCTGGAGATGGAACACGAGGCTCAGGATTTTTTGGACCGTTCCCTGGAGAGAGTGGAGGTGGCCTATACCACTGAATGGGATTTGCTCCCGGGAGAACTGTTGCGAGGCGCCATGGAGCAATACAACCGCATGCTGGCTCGAGAACGCAACCGCTACCTGGCCATCTTTGAAGTCCTCCCCGACCCCGTTTACCTGCTTACCACAGAAGGCCGAATCGCTGATCTGAATCATGCCGGGGCTGCTTTCCTGACTCATTTCGCAACGGAGACGACCCCCTCTTCAATTCCTTGGCTGGAGACGGAACTGCCGGCCTTCCACGCCTCGGGAGAATTGGCCCGCGACTTCGAACGCGAGCTGTCCACGCCTGCTGGACAGCGCTATTGTTTGGTACAGCTTCGACGGATGCTTGATGAAGAGGAACAGGAAGCCGGCACGATCGTCATCCTGCACGATCTCACAGCGCGCAAACGAGCAGAGGACGAGCTTCGCTTTCTCAGCTTTCATGATCCCCTCACGCACCTGTTCAACCGGGCTTACTTCCAGGAGGAGTTGGTCCGCTTGAACACCTGGCGCCAACTTCCTCTGTCTGTGGTGATCGGTGATGTCAATGCCCTCAAGCTGGCCAATGATGCCTTTGGCCATGCCATGGGCGACCGGCTTCTGGTGCGGATGGCTCAAATCCTGCGCCGTGCCTTCCGCCGGGAAGACATCATCGCCCGCTGGGGTGGGGATGAGTTTGTCGTGATCCTGCCCAAGACGCCTCACGATGTTGCCATGCGCATCTGCGACCGGATTCGCGAGAATTGCCTGGCCAGCCCGGCTGATCCAGTCCGCCCCAGCATTGCCCTAGGCATCGCCACCAAGATAGAGCCAAGCCAGGATCTTGAACAACTGCTGCAAGAGGCGGAAGTCTCGATGTACGCCCAGAAGCTGAAAGAGACCAAAGCAGCCCGCAGCGGTTTGATCGAGTTGATGAAAGAAACGCTCAGCCTAAGCGGCCTGGAAACCGAGGAACACATCCAAACCTTGCGCCGTCTGAGCAAGACGATGGGGAGCCGCCTGGGTTTCTCCGAGCGGCAGTTGGAAGAACTAAGCCTGCTCGCTGCCTTTCATGACATCGGTGAGATTGCCATTCCAGCGGAGATTCTGCGAAAAGTAGGTCGGCTCTCCGATGAGGATTGGGAGATCATTCGTCAGCACCCGGAGATCGGGTACCGCATCGCTGGGACTAGCCCGGAGATCGCCGCCATCTGTGACTTGATTCTGTCACACCAGGAGCGTTGGGACGGAAGTGGCTACCCGAAAGGATTGCGGGGGGAGGCGATCCCGCTTCCCTCCCGAATTCTGGCCATCGTCGATGCCTATGACGCGATGGTGCGGGGACGGCCCTTCAAAGAGGCCTTGGCGCCAGAGATAGCTCGCCAGGAGCTGCTGCGTTGCGCTGGAACCCAGTTCGATCCCTCCCTGGTGAAGCTTTTTCTAGAAATCGAGCCAGAATTTCCAGCCGATTGACCCAGATCCTTAAAGGGTCAATCCCTTTTCCAGAAAGAGCGTAAGACAGGCATCGGCGACCTGCGGGTCGAAGGAAGCGCCCCGCTTGGCCCGAATCTCCTCCAAAGCCGCCTCGATGCCCAAGGCTGGGCGGTATGGGCGGTGTGAAGCCATTGCCTCGACCACATCGGCGACCGCCATGATGCGTGCCTCAAGGAGGATTCCCTCTCCCTTCAAGCCTTGTGGGTAACCGGTACCGTCGAAGCGTTCGTGGTGCTCCAATACCATCTGAGCAACCGGCCAGGGGAACTCGATCTCCTTCAGGATTTCGTAACCGGATTGGGGATGAGTTTGAATCAGGCTGAACTCCAAAGGCGTCAGTTTGGTAGGCTTGGCCAGGATCTCGGCCGGCACGTTAATCTTACCCAAGTCGTGGACCAGCGCGGCCATCATCATGCCGTTGACCTGCTCATGCTCCAACCCCATCTCTCGACCAATGGCCACTACTAATCGAGCCACTCCCTGTTGATGACCGGCCGTGTACGGATCGCGTGATTCGACAATGCGAGCCATGGCATAGATGGTTCCAGCCACTGCTTTTTGCACGGCGCGGTAACTCTGCACCTGCAGTTCTTCTGCTTGCCGCGCTTCAGTGACGTCACTGGTGGAGACCAAAACCTGTGAGTAGTCCACCGGGTCACTCCCGATGGCCACCCATTGGAGGGCGGAGATGAGCGGCTCACCGGCGACCGTCAACCCCGGGGCATCGAACTGGATGCGCCGTTTTCCTTCCAGGATGGCCAGCAATTGCTGGAGAAGAGCGGAGCGTGTCTCCTCGGTAATGGTCTGGGAAAAACCTTCAATCAGTTCCTCTTTTTTCGCCACCTGGAGAAACTGTAGCGTCGCTTGATTGACATCAAGGATCCGCACACGACCGATCGCTTCATCCACGATCTCCGGATGATCCTGCAGGTATGCCTTCCACCCCGCCGGCCCGGGATCCGGCAGGCTGAGGAGATATGCCTGGACGACGGAAAAATCCTCTTCCCAGAGGGCTACCGGTGACTCTTCGAAGAGGGTTCGGTAGCGGGCCTCGCTCTTCCGCAGCGCTTCCTCGGTGCGCTCTGGTTCGCTGCGATCATCTCCCAAAACGGAGGGGGCAGATTTCAAATCTGTCTCTCCCGTATCCACTTGATAGCCTGCAGCTAGATAGCCCCCGGCAGGGTGTTCTGTCACGATACCCTCATTTTAGGGGAAGTCACCCTGCGATGCTAGCCGGCAAAGAGATCCTCGAAGCGCCGGGCTTCTTCTCTGGAAGCGGCCTCCACTTCCTCCACCTCTTCGCTGCGGGTGGCCCAGGCCGGCATCGGGAAGCGGACCAGCACCGGAGCGGGGATGTCAGGCTGGTGAAGGATCATCGTCCCCGGTTTGATGATGCAGGAGCGCAGGCGGAAGCTGCCCGGCAGGTAATCGTATTCCGCGCTCTGGCTTTCGGCGAAGTCCAGGCGGCCATTGACCTTGATCGAGGAGTTGGCGATGATCCGCTTCTCCACCGAGCTGGCCGATTGCTGGGCGCCGATCAGGACTACCCCCAGGCTGCGGCCGCGTTCGGCAATGTCCAGCAAGATGTCCCCGATCGGGCTTTTCCCCTCGCGCGGGGCGTATTTATTCAGTTCATCGAGCAGAACGAAGACATAGGGCTTGCGTCCGGTACGCTCCTTCTCTTTCATCAGGCGTTTCAGGGTAGAACCGACGATGAACTTCTGCGCCGCCGACTTCAGGTTGGAGAGGTGGACCACTGTCAGGCGATGAGCGTCAAAATCGATCTTGTAGCGTTCCGGGTGATCGATGTCGCTGCGGATGACCCCGGCCAAGGCCTCGGCAGCCACACGGAGCTTGCGTAGAAAGGCATTCTTGGTGCCGGCGTGCTCGTATGGAGGGAACCAGTAACTGGAGCGCTTGCGTCCCCCTCCCTCTTCTTCCCCCTCGTTGCCATAGATGTCCTCCTCCAAGGTATCGATGAGGCCCCGGAGATCGCCAATCAGCCGTCCCTGCGCCGAGAGGAAGGGACTCTCCGATGACCCCTCCCCGGACAATCGTTCCAAGCGAGTGGCGATGGTGCTGATGCAGCCTGCCATGCTGGTGGTCTCCGAGTCGGCGTCGGCAAAGAGGAAGGGAAGCAGACGTTCCCGGGCGAACTCGCGCAGGGTCCAGCAGAAAGGCGTGATGTCCGCCTGGCGCTGGTCGGTGGAGGGGGTGGGGACGCCCAAGCCCGTGCGTGGCGAAGTATAGAAGGCCACGTCGCGAAAGGGCTCCACCGGCAACCCCATCCGATCGTACATTACCTCGTCGGCAGCGCTCAACTTGCTGTTGCGTTTATCGAGGAAGAGCATATCCTCGCCCTTCACGTTGAAGACAATGATTCGTGCCGAGGCTTTGTCGGCGGCCGGCACCCCTTTGGGGTTTTGGTAATTGAGCATGGCATAAAGCAGGAAGGTCGCGTAGGTGGTTTTGGTAGCTACCCCGGAGATCCCCGAGATGGAGACGTGCGCCCCCTTCGACCCGTTCAGGAAATCGAAGTTGACGAAGAAAGGTTCCTGGCTGCGGAGGATGCCGGCGGGGATGCGCTGCGCCATCGAGCTAAAGCTGAGCGCATCTTCCAGATCGCCCCCTTTGGCGCGAAAGACCGGGTCGGCGGGGTGGGGGGCGACGAAGATCTCCGGCACGATCTTGGTTACTACCACCTTGCCGACGTAGGCGACATTGGCCGGCAGGATCCCGGCGCGGACGATCTGGGTATCAGAGTCGAACTGGATCCCCTCATGGAATTGCGAGACCTCGCTGACCGTGCCGTAGAAACGGACGATGGCATCGGTCGGATGTCCTTCGACGGGGGAATCGACGTAGACCACATCATCCAGCTCCAGGTAATTGCCCGGTTCCACCAGCACGAAAAACTCCAGCGTGCTGGCCGGGCGGTGTCCCAGGACGTAACCGATTGGACCGTTCTCTTCCATTATCTCTCCTTGGAGACAGATTTTTGCTCTGTCCCCCCTTGACCCAGCATGGCCAGGAGCCGGTTCCGCAAGAGGCGCGGATCTCCCAGGCGATTCTTCAGGGCCGCTTCCAGAGCTGCCACTGGGTACAGATTCTGAGGCGCCCGGCTATCAGCGTAGACGTTGCTGGCATAGTGGACGGCAACCGCCGCCGCGCTGTCCGCCAAGGAGACCGCCTGGCTGCGAGCCATCAACGGGATCTCCAACCGCACCAGGTTGGCGAACGAGGAAACGAAGGCGCTCACCCCCTGCAACCGCACGAAGCAGCTCAACTTGCTGGTGCGGGCATCCTCGTAGCGGATGGCGAAGAGGTGGCTGCGCTCCCCCAGGCGCAACCCCGCCAGGACAGGCAATTGCTCCTTTGGCAAATAGAGCTCGCGAACGCTCTTGATCAGCCCGACCAGCTTGCCGCCTTCGCGCTCGGCGGACCGCTCGAAGGGGATCGGTCCGTCGGAGATGACCATGGCTACCCCCTCTTCCCGCGAGAGGCGGGCGCTGGTGTCAGCCTCCAGTTCAGCCATCCTGTTCATCAAAGCGTTGTTGAAGGACTGAGGCTCGCCACTCTTGACTACCCTCACCTCGTAGCGGAGAGAACCAAGGAGGGCAGAGGTTGCCGGACAGGAGATGAACTTCTCGGCGGGGTCAGGCGCATTGGTGAGGAAGAGACGGGAAACCTGGACATGGCGGAGAGCCTCCTGCAGGGTCGACCGGCCGTCCTCCATGACCATCGCTCCGGTTGCTACCGAACCGAAGAGACCAATGTGGGGGGGGAGATCCTCCACCATGGCGTGCAGGTCGATCCGGCGCACGCCGTCGATGAAGGCCACCGCTCCTTGCAGGGGGACGGCATGCCGTCCCCCACCCTCTCTTGCCCCGAACTGGGAAGGCTCCACTTCCGCGTCCAATTCCACGCGATATTTGCTCGGTGGGGACACCCTGCCGGGGGCTGTCAAGTTGCCGGGGGCTGTCAAGTTGCCGGGGGCTGTCAAGTTGCCGGGGGCTAGACGTTCCTCAGCGACTTCCAAAGCGCCGCTGTAGAAGCTTTGCCAGTAGTCCGGCTTGA
>JBAXQG010000016.1:0-14149 GCA_037131855.1 bacterium | reverse complement strand
ATACAAAACCCTTCTGCCGATCAAAATGCAATTGGTTAGCCCCTCACCAGTTCACCCTCTTGGCCGCGAGATGCAACTTATCGCGCTGTTCCGCAAGGCAGACAGTTCACCAGTGCCGGAGATGGCGCAGTACCCTCTTCGTTTCACCGGACAAGTAACCGCGCCGGATGGAAGCGTATCTCCCTTCCTCTTTTACGCCGGCGAGGGTGGCCTCTTCTATGCCGATAAGGCCTTCCAACCCAGGACAACGGGTCTCTATCAAGTAAGCCTTACGGTCTCCGGGTGGCAAGGCCTTGAAGTAACCTCCGAGTACCAGGTTAAAGTCGCCGAACAACCGTATTTAGTCCTGGAAAGTCCGACTTCGGGCAGCGTATTGGCAGGATTCCGGCAAGGATTGCCCATCATGGCCAGCCTATACCAAGGGAACCAGCCGGTCTTACTTGGGCAAGCGCTGTCCACCAACCCGAACTCCCTCGCTGTTGCAGAGGTAGTGGCGGGGCCGAAGGGCGGCGGGTGGCGCTCTCAAGCCATCTACCTGGATTACCGGGAAGATCTGGGCAAACTTCAGGGTGTGTTGCCCATTTCCCTGGATACCGCGGGTTCCTTGATCCTCAAGTTGGAGTTGATAGGGCGCCTTTCCAATGGAGAGGAGATCCGTGACGCTGTATCGGTGTCCTTCCAAGTGGTCCCGACCTTTTGGGATTCCATCAACCGCTGGTACATCTGGGGCGGCTTGGGAGTTCTCATTCTGCTCGCTCTCAGTTTGCTTGTCCTGCATAAGAGAGGACGTCCTCGCTTGTTTGGAACGATCCACTATCAAGGGGAGATGTTCGACCTGGATCGACGATTTCGCTTCACCATAGGCGGGAGCGGTTGTGATCTGATCTTATCCAGCGATCTCTCCAAGAGTCCGCTTGCACGACTGCTTGCACAGTGGGAAGAGAGTGAACCGGGTGAATCGAGGAATACCCAAGTGTTGCTCGAGTCCAAATCCTCTGCCGAAGAGCGGGAGTTCCAGCCTCCCCGCCGGTTGTATGACGGAGAGAGGTTCCTTGTACTGGGAACTTATGAAGTTGAGTACAGGCAAAGCTGAGAAAGGAGAATAAGTTGCTGCCAACTGTTGTTGTTGGGATTGGAGGGACCGGGAAGTGGGTGATCCTGGACCTCAAGAAGCGCCTTCGGGAAAAACTTGGAGCTGTCCCCCCGGAGGTCGCGCTGTTTGTGTTGGACGTCGCCGAGGAGGAGGATCCTCAGGTGAAGAGGGAATCTGTTTCGCCGACTACGGGACAGATCGAAACCCTTGAGATTCAATATCATGATCCTGGCGAGTTCTATAATTTCTCGGCGGAATGGGAGGAGGTGGCGAAGGCGATCCGCAATGGAAACGCCTCCCATTTCCCCTATATCGCCGAATGGCTGCAAAAAGAAGACGCGGAAAGCTACGCACAAATCACAAACAAGACCACCAAAGAGGGGGCTGGGCAATTGCGTCAAGCCAGCCGAACTTCGCTTTTTCTTCATGCCACCGAGATGTACCAATCTTTCCGAAAACTGTTTATGAGGATAGAACGCTACTTAGGTGCGCATCAGCCACGGGTGATTATCGTCTCTTCATTGGCGGGCGGTACCGGCTGTGGGACTTTGATCGATGTAGCCAACCTTCTTCGGCATGCCCAGCGCTCTGTGATCGAACGCGTTGATGCTCTTTTTTATGGGATCCTTCTTCTACCCAAGGGTTTCGAAGCGAATGATCCCAACTCAATGGAACGGATGCTGATGGGTGGAAATTGCTACGCTGCTTGGCGCGAACAACATCGTCTGATGCTTCATCCCGAGTCTGCAGTCTCCTACTCGGATGAGCTGAAGGATATCAAACCGCGGGTGAGACCCTTCAACTTCTGCTTCTTGATCGATGGCAAACAAGTAGGCAGCAAACCAGGAAGCGGAGCTATCAAGCCGTGGATGGGTGTTGATCCGGCGATTGCCGAGTTCATATTGCTGCGCCTCCAGGAAGAGACGGCAGGGACAACCCACGAGCCGCAAATAGTCGGCCAGTTGGACACGGAATGGCAGAAGAACCGCAACGACGCGGCCGGCTATAGCACCTTTGGTGTACACCGCGCTGTCTTCGACTGTACCGACATGGTCAGAAGTTTCGCGTGGAACGCTTCCTTGGCCACGGTGAACCACCTCCTGGAGCAATGTTCGCCGGAGTGGGGCGGAGGTGCGGTGCAAAACTTCATGAAAGACGCCCGCAATACGCCGCTGAATCGACAAATCTATGCCTTGCTGGAACAACAGATATCCTTGAATCTGGCGAATGCGCCTTTCCTCGGCCTTCTCCGCCTGGAGAGCGGTGAGGATGTGGAACCTCCTTCTTTGGATTTATCGAAGGTCGAAACCAGCACTTTAGGTCACCCGATCCCTTTCAAAGCGCTAAAGGGGAAGGCACAGAAGCTGCGAGCTGCTGCGATCGGTTCGGAAGATGATCTCACGGGCCCTCGTAGCCCGGTGAGAACGATCTATGGCGTTCTGAATTACTACCAACAGAAGCATTTAGAAAAGTTCCTGCGTTTTCTGGAAATTCACGCGGCAGGCATTATGAACGAGAGGGTACAGCCACTGAGGAGAACTGCAAGATTTCTTGAGAAGTTAACCTCTGTCTATGCGCGTATCCTGGCGATATCAGAAAAGCATTTCTCAACAGAGTCAGCCAGCTTGGAAGAACGGTTGAAAACAATCGAACAAGAGCAGGCAAGGGATGAGAAAATGAACTACCAGAAGAAATATCTGCAACACACAACGGATTACCTCAAGATAAAAGAACAGCAACTCTTCATTGCCACTGTCCAGGCAATCCTCACCGGATACCAACAAGCTGTTGCGACTGTTTCTGCACAGGTCAAGAGATGGACCAACCGTCTGGATGCAGGAAGAACAGCCTTGGAAGATGCTGCGGGCTCACAGGTTGCCTATCGAAAGGGCCAGCGGGATGTTCAGGTTCATACCTATGTTACTGAGCCTGACGACGAGTGGGAACGATCCATCTATGATCTTCTGTTCGGCCGCACCACGCCCAAGAATGATAAGGAATCGGCAATCAAAAACAGGTTGCCGGCTCTCGACCTAAATGACCTTTCTGAAGGTTTTAGCTGGAACTTCCCAGCGCCGGAGACTCTGATCCGCGATCTCGCCGGTTTCGTCCCATCCGGTTTCCCTGGCTGGGCTCTGCTGGAAACGGATGTCTTGCGCTGGCAATCCCAGTTTGCAGCAGCCATAACAAAGACCTGCCGGCTCTCTGCACTGGATAACCTGAGCATTATGGATCTGTTGGCTTTGAAGGGCGCCCAGCCCAGTGATTTTCTGAAGGATTTGGCGGAAAAGGCCGATTTCATGGCTGCGATCTCCGCGGTCGCTCAAGCAGCCCACGCCGGAAGCGGCCGGCAATTGTATGTTGGAGAGACAGGATCAGTGTTCGCCTTCTTGAAGCCAATCGGTGAACCGGGCGCTTCCTTTGCGCAGGATCTCCAAGCTGGCTGCCCTCAAGCTATCGAGGTCAAGGATACCTGCTCTATCGTGCAAGTGCGCATTCAGCATTCTCTGAAAAAAGGCGCCTTCTCCAATCTTCAGGATCAAGAGGCCAACTACCGCGAGAATGTCTCCGAGCGTTACCCTTTTCCAGTCCACGTATTCCCTGAAGAAGCCCATGCAGCCATCCTCTTTGAGCCTTTGCTGCAAAAAGTGGATCCCACCGTCCAGACGTTAGCCCTCCATCCCGATGTGGTTGCCTTGCTAAAAAACACAAAAGACATTCGCAATTTCAGCTACGCTTACCGTTACGGCTGGTTCCACTACGAGCGCAGTGGTGACCAAGCTGCTGATTATCGACTTGAGGTGGAGAACCTGGCTCGCCAGCAGACGATTGTCTTGGGGAGCACACTTCTAGAAGCTATGCAAACTGCGATAGCTCACCCCATGGTCTGTGAAAAACTCAACCAGGAGATGAAGATTCTCTTCTCTTCGAAATTGGTTGATGGCAGTGAATTCATCAAGGAGCTTCAAGATCACTATCACGCCTTAAAACCTGAGGAAATGGCGAGCTCAGTGGAAAAGGATCTGGTCCGCGCGATGAAGATCGTCTTCCTGCAAGACATTGAGCGCCTCGAGGAAGAAGCCAAGCGCGCCGCAGCGGCGTTTGCCTAAGGGTTGATGCTGGAAAAAACGCAGGGGCTTGAACAAGAAGGGAGGCAGTGCTAAGTACGGCGCTGCGTAGTCAGGTTTGGTTGTGATTAGGGGCGGCTGAAAGCCGCCCCTAATCACTCTGCTGGACAGTCTCGATCGAACTATTTGAGGGAAGAGTTGCGCCACAGCAGAAAGATCTTTGGAAACGCCTTGGTGGTTCTCGGGTGGTTGCTTTATTAGGCGTGATGAACCGTGAGAGGAAAGTGGGATTGGCTGTTGCAAGTTTGTAGGAGATTCACCGGAAGCGCTGCGCTCTATAAAGCATTAAAGTATGCGACAGGAGGTAAAGATCTTGGAAGAAGAGAGAAAGTGGCTTTGTACGTCAGACGCCAAGTGGCTTCTTGAAAGGAAGTTGGACAGCGAGGTTCGAGTCCTTGACCTGCAATTGTTGACGAATGGCCACGCCCGCCTGTCTGAGCTGAGCCGATATCTGCAACAAGTCATTATTCTGGCCGGAGAAGGCAACGAAGTGATCCTGACCGGACAAGCACCGGTCTGGCTTTATCTCAAGGTCGCCCATGCGCTGCATGGGAAAGCGCGCCGGTTGGTCTACCGTTCCCCAGTCTGTAGAGATCTGGAGATTTTCGATCACTCGCCATGATGGATGAGCGGTTTCCTCCTCTGGACGCTCTTAACTGGCATTGGAGAGTATACTGGCAGCTAGCCTTGGGGTTATCCTTGCAAAGAACAGCTCAGCATGGAAGGGGATTGCACATGATCAAATGGGACCGATGGAGATCTTGGAAGAGCAGAAGGGGTGGATCACAACCCACCAGACGAAAGATTTCTATGGAGATGGCGCATTGGAGGGGATAGGCAGATGCGCCTCCAACTAACTTTGGGAGGCAAGCCGGCAGCCTTGCCCTACTCCCACAACCACTTCATCCAGGCTGCCCTCTACGAACAGATCACGCAACCCGCCCTACGAGATTTCCTGCACCAGCAGGGGTTCCAGTTGGGTGGGCGTCCTTTCAAGCTCTTCACTTTTTCTCGCCTGGAGGGTTCCTTCAGCCAGGACAAAGCGCGGAAAGAGATCATCTATTCTCCTCCTCTGCGGTTGGCTTTCTGCTCGCCCTTTCAAGCGCTTGTCCAAGAGGTTGGCAATGGCCTTCTTCGCCAGGGCGCCTTGAGGTTTGGGCGTGCCACTTTCACCGTGGAGAGGGTAGAGACCTCGGATCCCAAAGCGCCCCTCCCCCAATTGTATGTCCGCATGAATTCCCCCCTGGTCGTCTACAGCACTTTGGAACAGGAGGGGAAACCGTATACCTATTACTATTCGCCGTTCGAACCGCGCTTCAACGAGCTGGTCCGCAGCAATCTGTTCAAGAAACATATCATCGTCTACGGGCGAGGCCCTGAACAGGAGGATTTCTCGATCCAACCCCATAGTCTGTCTCCCCAGGACTTTAAACTCATGTACTTTAAAGATACTGTCATCAAAGGTTGGCTGGGGTCGTTCCGATTGGAGGGAGACCCGCAGTTGCTGGAGCTGGCCTTGCACGCCGGGCTGGGCAGCAAGAACTCGGAAGGCTTCGGCTGCTGCGAGCAAGAGAAAGGAGTCTGAGTTGTTCATCGAGAGGCTGGTGGCATTGGGCAGGGAATACTTGCAGGGAAGTCCAGCCGAGCTATTGCGGATGATCTCGGATGTCTGGGAGGATGGCCGTTTCCTGCAGAATGTGGGGATCATTGAGATTTCACTGGAGGCAGGATTCCAAGCGAAACGCCTTCCACTGCAATGCTGGGGAGAGTGGAGTGAGAAGACCATCGAAGGCAAGCGAAAGACAAAGACGGAGCGCGAGTTCCTCCCCGAGCGGCAGCGAGGACTGGCCATCCCATTCTCCCGGGCTTCCAGCGGCAATCCGAAAGTTCCCCAGGGCAGATATGGCGTTCCTGTCTACCTGCTTTTCCCAAGGAAGGAGAAGAAAGGGAAAGAGGAGAAGCCACTCAACTGCGATACCTTTCTAAGCGGTCGGCTGGAACGGACCATGTTTCTGCCACGATCGTTTCTGGAAACGGAACAAAAAGCGATCGCTGCGTTGATCAAAGAGATCGAAGATGAACGAGATTTGGCAGCTACGCAAAAGCCCAACGACGGATATGGACTGGTCGTCCTCGCTATCCCGGGTGATGGCCAACCCTACCGTTACAGCGAACGCCGGCCGCCACCAGGAGATCCGCGGTCTATCCTCCTCGGCGAGAGCGTTCTATACCCGGGAAAGTGGATCGTGGCAGATCTGGGAATCCTGGCCGAGCAGTTTCGAATCTCCAAATTGGAAGAAGGCCGTGAGATGGGTTCCTCTGACCACTGCACCCTCTGCGGCGCCACCCCGGTTGATGCCGTCTCAGCCTACTGCAAGTCTTGGTCATGGCTGTCCGCCACCTGGCACGCTCCTTTCCCGGAAGAACGGAAAAAAAAGGATGCCATCGAGAATCTCGGTGAGATCGTTGGAACTCTCTGTCCGGATTGCTACACCGCCCTGCTTCTCGGTGCAGGTGTTTTCTCCGAGGTGTCCGGTTCAATTCACCAGAACATCACTCGCGAGCTTTTCCTCCCGGTAGCCTCCGCCGGCGGACGTAGAGCCGGCAGTGGGAAGGCCCCCAGAATCCAAGGCGCTGTCCTGCTGCTTCCCTTGGAAATCAAACCAGACAGTGAAGCCGTGTTGCAGGATGCGCTGGCTGTCTACCGAAGCAAAACCCCCCGCCCGGGACGCCGCGACCAGGCATTGCTCGCCATCACCGGTTTCGATGGAGTTCTTCCCGAAGATTTCGCCACCGACGACTACCGGCTCACGATGACCTATTTTACGCAAAGCAATGCTGATATCCACCTCAGGGCTTTGATTGAGGATGTCCTGCCATCTACCGTCGGAGCGCTGCGGGATCTGCTTCACAACTGCATGGAAGGATCCGTCGGGATCGCCCATGCACTCGAATTTACCCAAACCGACCGGTATCAGGTTTTGCCGTACCTGTTGGCAAGGGCCTATGGCGGATCCTACCTTTGGAAGGTGTTGGGCTGCGTTCTTCACCGTGAACCGGTGGATTGGGGTAGCTTCCTGGCCGGTTCAGCCATCCGCATGAATGGCTACGCTCGCGAATGGCTCCTGGGCGGAGATCTGATCGCTCATTGGAACCTCAAAGACGAGGTTTACTTCTACTGGTTGTACCGTCAATTCATGTTCGACTATGGCATTCTGATTCAACGAGGAGGGATGAAATTGCAGGATTGGAAGGAGTTGCTCAAACGAATCTCCGAGGATCAACCGGCTTCGCTTTGTTTCGAAGATCCGGAGGAACTTGGCTTCGCCGCAGGCTACCTGGTCCGACTTTTCGGGAAAACCTACTACGGCAAGCTGAAGAAGGATTTCTTGAAACACCGGGTCTTGTCTTTTGGCGCCACACTGCGCCCGGATGATATCTGGCGCCTGGCCTTGAGCCGCTTTCAGGAATATGCCGTAAAACTGGATCTCCACATCGAGGAGGATTTCCGTCAACGTGCGGCAGTGGTGGAATGCACCTACCGGCAGATGCGCGATACGGTGGAGAAACGCCGCGATGCCTTCATCGGCGCCTTCTGGAGCGGCTACATGCTGGCTCCAATTGCAGCGAAAGAGGAAACAACAACCAAGCATGAGGGAGGAGAGAAAGCATGACGATTAAAAATGCTGAGATCTTGTTCGTGAAAAGTGTCAAAGATGGCATCCCCAACCGGGATCCCCTTCAAGACAGTGACGCTCGCCGGCTCTTCGGAGAGGACGACGGGCGGATCTCTTTATCCGATGTCAGCCTGAAACGAGATGTCCGCGACTACATCCTGGCGAAATACCCCGATGGGGGCCCTGGCAACCGTTTTCACATTTGGTGCCGCGAGGAGCGCAACGAAAAAGGCGACCTATTGGGTCGCGCGAAGTTGGCCGAGAAAATCATTGAAGCGACGGCGAATCCAGACCTTAGCAAAGTCGATGCCCTTCTGCAGTCGGCGTTCGATATGCGCACTTTTGGCGCTGTCTTCAGCGTAGAGAAGGCAGCCTTTCATCGAACTGGACCCACCCAGTTCGGCTGGGCGCACTCCCTTCACCCGGCACAGACCAAATACGTGCAAGGCACCACGGTCATGCCAAGCGAGGAAGATTCGAAAGGCCAGGGCACAATCTGGACTACCTACTTTCTTCCCTTCGCTGTCTTCGCCATGCCTGGCGTGATCAATACAACCATCGCCAAGCAGACCGGGATGGACCAGCAGGATGTGGAGTTGCTCTTGGAGGGCCTTTGGAACGGCACGCTCCTGCGCCAAGCACGGGGGCGCGGCTTCCAGAAGCCCCAATTGCTGCTGCATGTTGAGTACCAGGATCCCTACTTCCGCATTGGCTACCTGGAGGATGGCTTGTTTCTGGAGCCGGGACGAGAAACCTGGCTGGTCGGGAATTCGCCCACGGCAATTGCCGATGTGAAGCTGGATGTCTCCGGTTTGGCAAAGATGCTGGATCAGCACAAAGAGAAGATCGCCCGCATCCGCTGGTGGAAGAATGAAGAGCTGACACTCAAAGGGATTCTGCCCGGAGAGCAACAGCAGGCCTGGTAGAGATGGACGGGAACGTCCCAGTCCTATCCATAATACTGCGTGGCCAACTGGCACATTTTCGCCAGCCGGATACATCCATCACGCAAGCGACCTACCCTTTTCCACCACGCCCGGCGATGTTGGGCCTTCTGGGAAGCATTCTCGGCCTGGAGCAATCATCTGCGGCCTGGCACGATTTCCTGAAGATGGATCATTGGGTGGGTTTGGCGCTGTTGCATCCGATCCGGACGGTCTGCGCCCAGATGTCTCTTTTGGGAAAAGGCTTTCTCGGCGGGTCAGGTGAGTTTAACCGGCCCACCGTGGTCGAACTGGTGGTGCAGCCGCATTACCGTCTTTTCTACAGCGGTCCCATGCTGGAACAACTGGAAACGATGCTGCGGGAAGGGCGAAGCGTCTATCACACCTATTTGGGGGCGGCCTTCTGTCTCTCTTTTCCCTGTTACGAGTCTACCTGGAGCGCAGAACCGATTGCCGCCCAGGAGGGGTTGGAGATCACCGTCTCCTCTGTGGCGCCACAAGAGGCTGTCGCGAGGGTTCAGATCACAGGTGGAAAGCGATATGCTCTGGCGCGAGCCACTCCATACCAACACCATGGCGATCGAACCTTTTCTGGAACCTGCACACTCCTTTATGAGACAAGTGGGCAGCCCCTGCAACTTCGCTTTCATGCCAAAACGCCGAAGCCTTTTCAGCTTGTTCGTCTTTCACCTGGAAATGGTGAAGTGATCTGCCTGTGGTAAAAAAGCCTCTCACAGAATGCCTAGCCCGGCCGCTTCTCTCGAGCGGCCGGGACTGTTCATTGCTCGGCCATTTGCTCGCTGTGGCGAAAGGGATGGGTAACCCGGCAGGTTCCCACAGCGAACAGCTCCGTTTCTTGGCCGGCCTCTTGCATGATGCCGGGAAGAGCGACCCGGCGTGGCAGATCTATATTCACAGCAGCCAAAGAGCCAGAGGAAGCGGTCCGCCCCATGCCTACGCGGGGGCAATGTTATTCGCAGCTTGCTTGCGAGACCTGTTGGCCATCTGGAAGCTGCCTCGCCCGGAACAGGACCAGTTGCTGCGCCAGGGTTTGCTCCTCATCCAGGTTCTTTATTACCACCATGGCGCCTGGCAAGACTTGGAGTGCGAAGCCCCACCTTGGCTCTCCAAATTCAACTGGGACACTTTGGCATGTTGCAACCTGGAAGAGTTGGCGCGATTGGCAGCATCTTGGTTCCCGGAATGGGCCGCTTTTTGCGCTGGTTCCCCGGCCTGGACTGCCGAGAAACTAACACTGGTCAACAAAGGATGGGATGGCTGGATACGCCAATACCTGTTGTCTGTGAGCCGCTTTCAGGGCATCGGCAATCCGTATGCGCAAAGCGCCAAACTTCAGTTGCAGTCAATCCTGGAATGCCGGCATCTAATTGCCTCCGATCGCATGCATGCAGCCGGCTTGAACCCGCAGGAAGCGGAGGTTCGCTGTGCTCCTGAAGATGCATCCCGCTCTCTTGGGGGTTTGGCGGAATTCTGCAAGCAGCGGTTCCAGCAGATGAGAAAGCTGGGGGCTGATATCGGGTTGCTGCAGGCGCGGGAGGAGTGTCGCACGGAGGCTCTCCAGCATCTGGAGGATTGCCAGGATAGGCGCGTCTTCACCTTGGAGCTTCCCACAGGGTACGGGAAAACACTTACAGCCCTTAGCGTCGCCCTTGCCTCAGTCGCTTCCGGCCGTTGCCATCGCATCATCTATGTCGCCCCCTACCTATCCATTCTCTCCCAAGCGGCGCGAGAGATCACCGCCGCCACAGGAATAGAGGTCATTCAGCAGCATCATCTGGCGGCATTGGATGGCTCGTTGCCGCGGGGAGAAGACGAGGGAGACGAGGAAGATATGGAAATGAGTCTCCTTAACGACTGTTGGCTGGCCCCGATCATCGCCACCACCTATAACCAGCTTTTTATGGCTCTTTTCCCTCACCGGGTGCAGGACACTCTCCGCTTGAGCGGTGTAAGGAATGCCTTCGTCATCGTCGATGAGCCCCAGATCATTGGCGCTTCTTCTTGGAACCCATTTCTTGCCACCCTGGAGGCTGCCCTCATCGAACTGAACTGCCGCGTCTTGTTTGTCACGGCTACCCTTCCCGGGCTGGAAGACGGGTTGCTGGAGACTCCCTGGACGACCTTGGCCAAACGAGCGCCCAATGTAGCCCGCTACAGCGTCACCAGTATAGGCGAAGCAGATGAACAGCGCGTAGCCGAAGCAGTAGTAGAGGGCTTCCGGGCCACTGGTTCAGTGGCGGTGATCCTGAATACGATCCGGGACGCGGGCTTGGTTTATGATCTGGTGCAGGGTTTTCTTAGCCCCGAGGAGAGGGAAAGACTGTTTTTCGTCTCCGGACGCTTGGCTCCGCTGCATAAAGCAGCCCGTATCGCACAAGTCCGAGATTCTTTGGAAGCAGGGCTGCCAACCCTGCTGGTCAGTACCCAAGTCTTGGAGGCTGGCGTGGACCTGACCTTTCGTCGGATATGGCGTGCTTTGCCCCTGCTCCCCTCGGTGATCCAGGCCGCCGGTCGATGCAATCGGCACGGAGAGGGACAGCTTGGGCAGTTGTCGGTCTTTGACTTTCGGCGGGGAGGTGAAACGGACACACGACCCTATGTCTATAGCGATGCGATGCGTCGCCAAATCACAGATGGTCTTCTACAGCAGGCTGCATCTTTCGATGAGACAGCCGCCTTGGGCCTGGTGGACCTTTATTATCGAAGGTGCATGGAACAGAACCGCAACAGTGCGACCCTCCAGTTGCTGGAGGAGGCTGCCTGCGGGCGTTGGTCTCAACTCACTGGCCTTACCCCTTTTGAAGGATACATTCAGCAAGGGATCTTTGTCCCGGAACTTCCGTTGACACTTCCTTCTCGTATCCGGGAGAACATGGTTCGTTTCCACGCAGCGACGATCCGGGATCTATGGCGCCTGTATGCCCAGCCAGGCTGGATGGTTGCCTTGTCCTACCCCGAGAAACGTCGCTTCTCCGCTTTGCTCCATCAATTCGTCGTGACTCTTCCGGAGCGCGAGTCGCAGAAAATGGGTGAACCCACTGCGAACCGGTCGCTCCTCCTTCTTCGCTACCCTTCAGTTTATGACGCCGCCCTGGGCCTATCCAGGGTTGATCTGGACAGCGCAGTCGATGAGCAGTTCCTCTAATGAGCATTCCTGATCCCGAATTCGGTGTCGGCGGCACAATGATCTGGTACTACTACATCTGCCGGCGCCAGGTATGGCTGATTTCACACAAGCTGACCCCTGACGACGAGGATACCAACATCCAGATCGGCCGCCTGATCGACCAAACCGCCTACGCTCGAGAGAAGAAGGAACTGGTCGTGGGAAATAGCAAAATGGATATCTATCGCCAGACCGATGATGGCCTGGTCGTCGCAGAGGTGAAGAAAAGCTCGCACTACCGTCGCAGCGCACGCATGCAACTCTGCTTCTATCTGAAAGAGCTGCTGAAGCGGGGCATCATCGCGACGGGTGAACTGCGTTTCCCCAAGGAGAAGACTATGGAACGCGTGAGCCTGAATGAAACAACACTACAGGAATTGGAGCATGCCGAACTTGCCATTCGTGAGATAGTAGCCCAACCCTTGCCGCCACTCGCCCTGAAGATTCGCCTTTGCGCTCACTGCGCTTATGCCGAGTTCTGCTGGTCGTAGTGGTGCCTAAATGAAGCGGACCTTCTATCTATTCACCTCCGGCGCCCTTTACCGGTGCGACAACACCATCTGCTTTGAACCATTGAGTGGACCCAAACGATACCTTCCGGTGGAGGATACAGCGGAGATTGTAGTCTTCGGTGAGTTGGATCTAAACAAGCGCTTCCTTGAGTTCTGCTCCCGCAACGAGATCCTGCTGCACTTTTTCAGCCATGAAGGCTATTATCAAGGTTCCTATTACCCTCGCGAACACTTGGCCTCCGGCGCCCTTTTGCTTGTGCAAGCGGAGCACTACCTTGATGAAAAGAAGCGGCTGACCCTGGCCCGGTCTTTCGTGGAAGGCGCATCTCGCAATATCCTCCGTGTTATGAAGTACTATCAGGCGCGAGGAAAGGATCTCTCCGCCTCCATCGACAGCATCGAATCGTTGCAAACCTCAATTCCTCATGCCGATGGGATTGCGCCTTTGATGGCCTTTGAAGGAAATATCCGGGAGATGTACTACAAGGGATTCGATACCATTGTCGGATTGCCTGATTTTGTCTTCGAGGGGCGCTCTCGTCGCCCTCCCCGCAATGAGTTGAACGCTTTGATCAGTTTCGGCAATTCCATCCTCTACTCGATCTGTCTTAGCGAAATCTATCGCACCCACTTGGATCCCCGAATTGGCTACCTGCACGCGACGAACCTGCGCCGGTTCACCTTGAATTTAGATGTAGCGGAAATCTTCAAACCATTGATCGTCGACCGGGTGATCTTCACGCTGTTGGGCCGAGGAATGCTCAAAGTCGGCGATTTCGAACGAGGCACTGGTGGAATCATGATGAAAGAGAGCGCCCGCAAAACCTTCGTTCAGCAAATGGAGGAAAAGCTGCATACCACCATCGATCACCGCGAGATTGGCCATCCCGTCTCTTACCAACGGCTGATACGGCTGGAATTGTACAAGCTGGAAAAACACCTGCTCGGTGATAAAGTCTACGAGCCCTTTCTAGCCACTTGGTGAGCGACCCGTGTTCATGATCCTTGTCTATGACATGAATGAGAAGAGGGTGGCAAAAGCCCTGAAGATTTGCCGAAAGTACCTCTTCTGGGTACAAAACTCTGTCTTCGAAGGGGATATCAGCCAGGCTAAGCTGGAGAAACTTAAGCTGGAGCTGCGACGGTTAATAACTCCAGCAGAAGACTCTGTGGTGATCTATAATTTCCAAACAACCAAATACTCCACTATGGAGATTCTTGGTCTGCGAAAGGGTGGGCAGGATACGATAATTTGAAGAAGCGGGTTGTCGTCGATCCTGGATAGCGTAAAAATACCTGAACATCGACGACAACCCTGTCTCCCCGCAAGGGTCATTGAAAGACAGTTCTTGAAAGTTTAACCCACCTGATGTACATTGTTCTGGAATTCGGTATGGCCATGGATGCGGCCAAAACGGGGTTCGTAGCCTACCTATGAGGGATTGAAACCCGCCACCAGTGCGGAAGGTGGCCCAGGCGATAGGCTGGTTCGTAGCCTACCTATGAGGGATTGAAACGCGAGGGTCCGAAGTGGAGACGGATGCGGCAGGACTGGTTCGTAGCCTACCTATGAGGGATTGAAACTCATCCAACACACCGCGGATAACG
>JBAXQG010000015.1:0-14266 GCA_037131855.1 bacterium | reverse complement strand
GCGGGCAGGACGCCATAGAGGTAACTCTCCAGATCCAGCGTATTGACTACGCGCAAAAGCGGCTCCTCACCAACTCGCACAAAAACCTCCAAACTGCCCCGGTACCCTTTTCCTTCATAGGATAGCGGAGCAGAAGAGGTAAATTGGAAAGCCACCCCACCCTCTTCAGCGGCCCACCCCAGGTCATAGATGCGGTCTGTCTCTAAAAAAAAGGAATATCGACCACTGGCCACAGAGGCTCCAGGGAAGGAACCTGCTGAGCGGTTACGATCGGTTTCAGCCGCACTTTGACTAGGGTATGGACCCAAAGAAAGGCCGAGAACTCCGGACAGTTCAGTAATAATCGGTTTCCCCACTTGTTGCCAGAGATCGGGAAAGGAGGACACAGCTTGCTGCAGCGAGGAAACCGGACCCACTTCCAGGATCACCCACCAAGGGTTGGTGAGAGGCCAGAGGGCGAGCGATTCCCCACCGGAGAAGGTGACCTGCCCCCCACTGGAGGGAAAGGTAACTTGCCAGGACACCCTGCCGGGGGCTGTCAAGCTGCCGGGGGCTGAAAAGCTGCCAATCAAGCTGGCGTTGGGGGCGGAGTCGAGCAATAGGCTCAGAGTAGGCGGCGCACTTTCCCCCCCGGCATTTCTGGAGATCCCCGGGACGATTGGCGCCAACAGCAGAACCATCACCAGGAAGAGGCTAAGGGAAAAGCGCATGAGTTCCCTGCGTCTCCAGCTGGAGGTGCTGCTTTGCCTTCTCCGTCAGCATCCGCCCGCGCGCGGTCCGCTCAAGAAGGCCTGATTGGATCAAGTATGGTTCGTAGACGTCCTCCACTGTATCGCGATCTTCTCCCAGGATCGCGCACATTGTTTCGATCCCCAGCGGCCCTCCTCCATATTTACGGGCCAAGGCCACCAGCAACTGCCGATCCATCTCGTCCAAGCCCAGCTCGTCAATTTTCATCAAGTGAAAGGTTTCCTCCAGTACCCACTCGGTGACATGGCCATCGTTGCGAGCGATCGCGTAGTCGATCACTCGCTTCAGGAGACGGTTGGCGATGCGGGGGGTGCCTCGTGCGCGTTGGGCGATAATCTCAGCTTGCTTTGCGTCCACTGCTGTACCGTAGATGCGAGAAGCTCTGCGGATGATGGCAATGATCTCCGGCAATGCGTAGAAGCCCATGCGAAAGACCAGGCCGAAGCGGTCGCGCAATGGACTGGTCAACATTCCGGCTCGTGTTGTAGCCCCCACCAAGGTGAAGGGAGCCAGCGGAATCTCGATTGCCTTGGCGGTCAGGCCTTTGCCCAGGGTGATGTGCAGACGGAAGTCCTCCATCGCCGGGTAGAGGGACTCCTCAGCGGCACGGCTGAGACGGTGGATCTCGTCGATGAAGAGCACGTCTCCCGCTTGCAGGCTGGCTACGATGGTGGCCAGATCGCGGGGAGAGGTGATGGCCGGGCCGGTAGTGCGCCAGAGCTTGCTGCCCATCTCGTGAGCGACCACCGCAGCGATGGTCGTCTTTCCCATTCCGGGAGGGCCATAAACGAGGATGTGGTCGATTGGCAGAGAGCGGATTTTGCCCGCCTCAATGGCAATGCGCAATGCTTCCTTGACTTCGACTTGGCCGATGTACTCGTCGAGTGTCTGGGGGCGCAGCTGCTGGTCTTCAAGAGCTGTCGCGATGAGCTGCTTGACCGTTTGGGTCAACCCTGAAGCGCCTCCTTGACGACATCCTCGACGCGTATTCCGGGACGTTTGAGGTCGATGGCGGTCAAGCGCCGGCGAGCTTCACTCTCGTCGAACCCGAGGGCCAGGAGCGCTTCCAAAGCAACCCGCCATTCCTCCAACGGCAAGCTAAGATCTTTATCCTGAAGGGTAAAAAGAATCTTTGCGGCGGTTTTTTTGCCGATTCCCGGAACAGCCAACAAGGCTGACGGGTTGCCGCTCTTGAGGGCTTGACCCAAGCCGGCCGGCCCAACGTAGGCGACAATAGCTTGCCCGGTCCGCGGTCCTACCCCCTGCACGGTCAGAAGATGCCGGAAAAGGGCCAGCTCCTCTCGCTCGCGGAAGGCAAAGAGGGCGATCAATTCTTCTTTGAAGAAGAGGTGAGTGTGGAGAGTGATCTCTGATCCGGCGGCGAAAGCCCCCTGTCGCATCAAATAATGAAGACGCAGAACGAAGGGGCCGACACGAAGCAGCAGTTCGCTCTCGCCTTGCAAGACCACTCGTCCTTCGATCTGTTCAATCATGGACTTGTTCCTTCCGTTAAGCGGCGCCACTTTGCTGCATAGGTATGACAGAGAGCGATTGCCAAAGCATCGGCAGCGTCATCCGGGCGTGGCCGCGCAGGTAGGCCGAGCAGCAGCGCCAAGCTATCCTGGATCTGTTCTTTCGTGGCCCGGCCATAACCGGCAATGGCCATCTTGACCTGCAAGGGGGAATACATGTAAAGAGGGAGGTTCTCCTGGCCGGCTACCAGCAATATTACCCCGATCACTGCGCCGACAGAAAGGGCAGTGCGGACATTCTTGTTGAAAAAAAGCTCCTCGCAGGCCACCACCTCGGGCCGGTACTCGTTCACCAGCCGTCGTAAGCTGTCGTAGTGCTGCAGGATGCGAGCGGGCATCGCCTCGTTCTTGGAAGTGCGCAGGCAAGAGAAGAAAAGGCAGTGCGGTTCCGAGCCATCGCTATGTTCCAAGACAGCAACCCCCAGAGAGGCTGTGCCTGGGTCCAACCCCAGGATCCTCAAGTTACTCCGCGATAATGCGTTGCAGCTCCTCGTTGGAGATGTCGAAGTTGGTGTAGACATGTACCACGTCTTCGTGATCCTCCAGCGCTTCGCTGAGATGGAGTATGCGGCGGGCTTCATCACCGGAGAGGGTCACGTAGGTGTTTGGCACCATGGTCAGGTCGGAAGTGGTGATGATGGCTCCAGCTTCTTTCAATGCTTCTCGCACTTTTATCAGGGATTCGGGAGGAGTGACGACTTCGTAGCCGTCCTCGTTCTCACTGAAGTCATCGGCGCCATGATCCAAGGCAACCATCATCAGGTCGTCTTCCTTGCCGGGTGCTTTTTCCAACTGGGCGATTCCCTTCAGTTGAAACATCCAGTTCACGCAGCCGGCCTCGCCCATGTTTCCTCCGTAGCGGGAAAAGAGATGGCGGATGGCGGCGCCGGTTCGATTGCGGTTATCGGTGGAGACTTCCACCAACAATGCCACACCTCCAATGCCGTAGCCTTCGTAAGTGATCTCCTCAATGATTTGACCGGGCAACTCGCCAGTCCCCTTTTGAATGGCACGCTTCACCGTATCGGAAGGGACGTTGTTTTCCTTGGCTTTGTCGAGGGCCATGCGTAGGCGGACATTGGTGTCTGGGTTAGCGCCGCCTTGTCTAACAGCAGTAGTGACCTCGCGGGTGACCTTGGTGAAGATCTTGCCTCGCTCAGCGTCGGCAGCAGTTTTCTTTCCTTTGATATTGTGCCATTTGGAGTGGCCGGACATGCTTCACCTCCAGGGATGATTCTCCTAGAATTGTATCGCCCGCTAGGTTTGGGGGCAAGTTCATCGGAAAGAGGCAACCGTGGAAACACTCAATGATCTGCGCCTGGAAGAACTCCGCCGACGCATTCAAGCAGAGAGACTGGACGGCATCTTGGTCAGTCGCCCTGAGAATAACTATTACCTGTCCGGTTTTACCGGTGAGGAAGGGTATCTGATGGTCTCCTTGGATCGGGCCATTCTCTTCGTCGATTCTCGCTTCGTCGAGCAGGCCCGCAGCCAGTGCCCAAGCTGGGAGGTCCGTCAGTTCAGCCAGTTCGCTCCTGATTTGGTCTCTCTTTGGGGTGAGCTCGCCCTGCGCGATGTGGGGGTGGAGAGCCAACACCTATCGATGGCTGCTGCTCGCGAACTGGAACGTCTTGCTATTCCCCATTTGTTGGTTCCCCTGGTGGACTATCTGGAACAGCAGCGAGCCGCCAAGGAAGAACAGGAATTGACGATTCTGCGCCAGGCCGCCCGTTCTGCAACCACGGCTCTGGAAGAAGTGCTTAAAGGCGGCTTGATCGGACGCTCGGAAGAAGAGATTGCTTGGCATTTGGAGATGACCATGCATGAGCTTGGCGCCCAAGGCCCCAGTTTTGAAACGATCGTCGCTTCCGGCGCTCGCGCCGCTTTTCCGCATGGGGTGGCTTCGCCGAAAGTAGTGGAAGCCGGAGAGATGGTGCTTTTCGACTGGGGAGTGCGGAAAGACCGCTATTGCTCGGACTGCACCCGGGTCATCTTCACCTCTTCCCCCACGATTGATCAAGAGCGGATTTACAGCGCTGTCCTCAACTGCCAAGAAGAAGCTCTGCGTTTGGCTGTTCCTGGAGCGCGGCCATGCGACATCCTGGCGGCAGCGCACGAGGTTCTGCAACGCTCAGGGTACAGCGACTTCTCCTTCCAACATGGACTGGGACATGGCCTCGGCCTAGAAGTTCACGAGCCTCCTTTCCTGCGTGCGTCGAACGAGGAGCCCCTGCGGGCCGGTCAAGTCATCACGATCGAGCCGGGGGTTTACATCCCCGGTTGGGGTGGGGTGCGCATCGAAGACACGGTCCTGATAAAAGAGGGGACATGCGAGATTTTCACATCGTTCCCGAAAACGATTATTATTGCCTGAAAGAGGTGAGAGCGAATGATTTCATCGAATGATTTGCGTCCAGGGATCACTTTTGAACTTGACGGCGAGATCTGGGTCGTAGTCCAGTTTCAGCATGTCAAACCAGGCAAAGGCGCCGCTTTTGTGCGCACCAAGATCCGTAACGTGGAGTCAGGCAATGTCAATGAGCGCACCTTCCGCGCTGGCGAAAAGATGCCCCGGGCTTTCCTCGATCGCAAGCAGATGCAGTTTCAATACACCTCTGGCGACGACTATATCTTTATGGACATGGAAAGCTTCGAGCAAGTTCCCTTGCCCAAAAGCGAACTGGAGGAGGCGATCCCCTTTCTCAAGGAGAACACAATATTGGAAGTCCTCTATTACAAAGGGAAACACATCGGCGTGGATCTGCCGACTTTTATGGAACTTGCTGTAGCCGAGACGGAGCCGTCTTTCCGCGGAGACACAGCAGCTGGCAGCACCAAACCAGCCAAGATGGAAACAGGAGCGATCGTGCAAGTGCCGTTCTTTATCGAGGTGGGTGACGTGATCAAAATTGACACTCGTTCTTGTGAATACATCGAAAGAGTCAGCAAATGAGAATTAAGGTCCATCCCGAAGTTATCCGACTCATCGCTGTACTGGCAGCTTTGGAGGTGGAAGGGGTGACCAGAGCTGTTTCTCGCATGCCCCTCTCCCATGATCCCAAGCGGGCCGCCCGACTGCGCGTGGAGGGGGGGCGACTGGAGTTGGAGTTGCACTTGGCTTTCCGTTACGGCGAGGATCTGCTGGCGGTGGCCAGGCAAGCGCAACAGGCAGTCCAGCGGGCAGTGGAGAACCTGGTGGGAGCAGAGGTGGCCAGCGTCGACATTGTGGTGGAGGATATCGACTTCCGGAAAACTGATGCGAAGGCAGAAGGCTAGAGAGACCGCATTCCTCCTCCTGTACCGGATGGATATGGGCCATCTTAGCTTGGAGGAAGCGATGGAGTGCGTAGAGAGAGTGCCCGATGCCGATATCTGGCAGTATTCGCAGAAGCTGGCCCAGACCGTCTGCCGGCAAAAAGCGGAGATTGACAGGATTCTTCAAGCTCATTCTCTCGAATGGAGCGTGGAGCGCATGTCTTCCACTGATCGCAGCATCCTTCGCTTGGCTGTCGGCGAATTGCTCTTCTTGCGGGAGGCGCCGGTTGGGGTATTGATCGATCAGGCCCTTCGTCTTAGTGAGAAGTACGGTGGCGAAGAGTCTAGTCATTTTGTTCACGGTGTGTTGGGCGCCATCCTGCGCGATGAGCCGGCAGACGTTGCGGATCCTCGTTAGCGGCCTCGTGCAAGGGGTCGGCTATCGCCGTTGGACTTGGATCAAGGCCGTGTCTTTGGGAATCAACGGGCAAGTGCGCAATCTTGCCGATGGTCGAGTGGAGATCCTCGCAGAGGCCGAGGATGTACCGCTGCGGACATTCCTTGAGGCGCTCCGTGAAGGGCCTCGACTGGCTCAAGTGACAGGCTTGGAAGTGGAGCCCTTTCCGGCAAACGGTCTCGACTGGCGAAGTTTCGAGGCGCCTTGAGATGGAAGGCCGGATGGAACAGAATGAGTTAATGGATGCTCTAGTGGAAATAAAGAGGGAAGTGGATTCGCAATTGATCGCCTCTTTGGATGAGATTCCCCTCGAACTGAAGGTGCGCGAGATGTTGACCTACGCAGCATTGGGTGAAGGAAAGCGTCTGCGTCCGGCTCTGCTGCTGTGGGCCTTCCAATCGGTACGCGGAGATAGCTCGCCGAAAGAAGGCTCGGCCGGCAACGAACGGCAGTCAGCCCTCTTGGCAGCAGCGGGAGTGGAGTGTCTGCACGCTTTCTCGCTGGTCCACGACGATTTACCGGGGATGGATAACGCTGATCAACGTCGCGGGAAACCATCCGTACACCGTGGTTTCGGAGTAGGTCAAGCAATTCTGGTGGGGGATGCCCTCTTCGCCCTGGGTTTCCAGTTGATCGCTCGCAGTTTGGCGATACTCCCCGTTTTCGAGGCTTGTTCACTGATGGAAGAGACCTGTCGCGCCGTAGGCGCTGAAGGGATGATTGGCGGCCAGTTTGCGGATATCGAGCTTCGCCAACGCGATCAAGACAGTTGGCGATGGTTGAACGAACGCAAGACTGCCCGTCTCTTTCAACTGGCTTTGCACTTGGGGGCAGCCTTGGGTGGAGGCGACGAAGGGCAGCGGAAGATTCTGCAGCGCTATGGCCTGGAGTTGGGACTGGCCTTCCAATTGGTTGACGACTTGCTCGATTTGTCCAGCGAGGACATCTTGTCTTGGGCGAGCGTTCTCGGTCCCGACGAGTCTTGGCGACGAGTAGAGGAGTACAGTCGATCGGCATTGGCACACTTAGAGGGATTTCCTGGCGAGACGCGACTCCTGCGCATGTTGGTCACCTACTTGACCGAGCGGAAGGGATGAGCAGTTTGTTGGAAAGCATCTCCCAGCCTGCCGATTTGAGAAGGCTCTCGATGGGGGAGTTGAAACAACTCGCGGCAGAGATCCGGACTCGAATTATCGAGCAAGTCTCAACCAGCGGTGGACACTTGGCATCGAACCTGGGCGTCGTGGAATTGACGCTTGCCTTGCATCGCGTCTTTGATACCCCTGCCGACCTGTTGGTTTGGGATGTCGGCCACCAGACTTATGCCCACAAGCTGATCACTGGCCGTCAGGAGGCCTTCTGCCGGTTACGGCAAGAAGACGGGCTCTGCGGATTCCCGTCTCGCGAGGAATCCCCCTATGATGTGACCAACACAGGCCACGCTTCTACTTCCCTTTCCCAGGCTCTTGGTCTGAGGGCTGCAAGAGATCTTGCCGGCGAGAACCGCAAGGTCGTGGTGGTAATGGGGGACGGCGCTCTCTCGGGTGGGATGGCGATGGAGGCATTGAACAACACCGGGCAACTGCAGAAGGATCTCATCATGGTATTGAATGACAACGAGCACTCCATCTCACGGAACGTCGGCGTCCTGGCCCGGCAGTTGGAGGATCTTCGCAGTTCTCTTGGCTATCGCCGCGCCAAGAATGCCGTAAAAAGCTTTCTGGAGCGCTCACCCATGGTGGGCAGCAGTTTGGTCCGATTCATTGATCGCCTCAAGCTAGGGCTCAAGGCATTCATTTTACCCAACATGCTCTTCGAGAGCTTCGGCTTCTTTTATATCGGGCCGATCGACGGTCACGACCAGGAAACGCTGGAGAAAGCTCTAAATAAAGCTAAGCGGTTCAGCTCACCGGTATTGGTGCATGTGCTCACTATCAAAGGAAAGGGCTTTGCGCCGGCCGAGAAGAACCCTACATTTTTTCACTCTGCTCCCCCCTTTCAACTCGCCAGTGGAGAGCCCAGCCGACAGGAACTCCCTACTTACACCGATGTTGTACGTACCACTATGTTGGAAGTAGGCGAACAAATTCCGGAGACGGTCTGCATTACAGCGGCGATGGCCGATGGAACGGGCTTGGACGCTTTCGCCCGGACCTATCCGGACCGCTTTTTCGACGTGGGCATTGCCGAAGAGCATGCCCTCAGTTTTGCCGCAGGGTTGGCCCTGGGAGGCCGTCGTCCGGTGGTGGCCATTTATTCCACTTTCTTGCAACGAGCATTTGACCAGTTGCTTCATGACATCTCTTTGCAGCGCTTGCCGGTACTCTTCCTTCTAGATCGCGCTGGAGTGGTGCCAGGGGACGGACCGACTCACCAGGGAATTTATGACCTCAGTTTCTTGCACTGCATTCCCGGTTTGGAGATACTCGCCCCGGCCGATGGGCGTGAGCTTCGGGCGATGATTTTTGCAGCGTTGGCACGACCGGGACCGGTAGCCATTCGCTATCCAAAGAGTGCCGTCCCGGAAGGGGTCTTGCCGGAACAAGCTGCCGCGAGCTGTAAAGAAGCGGGCTACCTAGAAGAAGCCATGTCCTGGGGTCGCGGCAGTCTCCTCCGGGAGGGACGAGATTTGGCTTTCCTCGCTCTAGGAGCGACAGTGGAGAGTTGCCGCTTTGCTTCATCGATCTTAGCAGAGACGGGGATCGAGGCAGCCGTCTACAACATGCGCTTCCTCACCCCCCTCGATATCCCTCTTCTTCATGCTGCCAGCCTTGCTTACCCCTTGTTGATCACAGTAGAGGAGAATGTCCCAGCAGGAGGATTCGGCTCAGCGGTATGGGAAGAACTCCAAAGCTGGAATCGATCTCACGCTACCCTCGTACGCTTGGGAATTGAGGAAGTCCCCGGAGTCGGCAGCCGCTCCGAGCTTCTTCACCGAGCCGGCCTTGACCCGGAAGGCATTGCCGGACGGGCGAGAGAAGCATTCTCCGCCATATCTGGACACGCTAGCAGCATGGCAAAACCAGACCAGTTTGCGGCAATAGGGTAAGTTCGCATGTTTGAACGAATTGGCCTCTATCCAAACGCCAATCGCCAGGAGGTACTGCTCTTTGCCCGCGACCTGGCTGATGAAATCGAACGGCGGGGAGCGAGTGTACTCTTTCCAGCGGCTCCCAGAGGTTTCCCGGGGAGGCCTGGCAGCGGAACCTTTCCCCCCGAAATTCCAGACTTGATCCTCAGCCTTGGCGGAGATGGCACTCTTTTAAGCTGTCTGCGAGTGGCGGGGGAGTTGGCGCCTATCCTGGGGGTGAACCTGGGCGACGTAGGCTACCTTTCTGCCAGCGCCTCGGGCAGTATCCTGTCTGACTTGGAGGCGATCCTGGCCGGCCGTTTTCTGGTGGAGGAGCGAACCATGGTTTCCTTGAAGATTGGCGATCGAACGGCTCACGGATTGAACGAGTGCGCTATTCTACACCGCCAGCAAGGTCGCAGCATCCGCTTATTGATCCAGATCAACGGCCAAGAATTGGGTGAAGTACGGGGAGACGGCCTTCTGGTGGCCACTCCTTCCGGGTCTACCGCCTATGCCATGGCTTGTGGCGGTCCCCTCATCGACCCTACCTTGGATCTCCTTTTGCTTTGTGGCGTGGCCCCTCACAGCCTTTTCTCCCGTCCGATCTTGCTTAACCGGGACAGCAAGGTGGTTGTCTACCCGCGCGGACGAGAACAGGCACTGGCTTTGGTAGACGGCCAAGAATTGGGACTGGTGCGCGTCGATCAGCCGGCGTGCATTTTTCTCTCGCCGAAAAAGACCCGGCTGGCCTACCTGGAGCCAGCGCATTTCATCCAAGATATCCAGCAAAAACTTCATTGGGGACGTTTATGATCAGTTACCTGGCTATCCATAATCTGGCTATTGTAGACGCTCTGGAATGTGAGTTGGAACCCGGTTTAAACGTCTTTACCGGGGAGACTGGAGCCGGAAAATCCCTGGTGGTAGACGCAATCGCTTTGTTGTTGGGCGGTCGCGGCCAAGCAGATCTGGTCGGGTCGCACGGCGATGTAATGCGGGTTGAAGCAACCCTGGAGTTGCCGTCACGCCCTGGCTTGCCAGAGCACCCTGCCGGGGGCTGTCTAGCTGTCAACAGCTATTTGCAAGAACTAGGCATCGAAGAAGGCGCGCTTTCCCTGGCTCGCGAGATCAACCGCGCTGGTAGGAGCCGTACACACCTGAACGGGCGATTGGTCCCGCTCAGCTTGCTGCGCGATGCTCTTGCTCCACTGGTACATCTGCATGGCCAACAAGAGCATGAAGCCCTTTTATCTCCTCTCTTTCAACTTAACGCGCTGGACCGTTTTGCCGGCGCCGATGCGCTGACCGAGCGTGATCGGGGAGAGGCGTTGAGGACCGCGAGGATTGAGATGATCGGGAAAATCGCCTCGCTGTCAGCAAACCTAGGAGAACGGCAGTCCCAAGAAGAGCTGTGGCGTTATGAGTTGGAGGAAATTGAGAAGGCGTCTTTGCGTGAAGGGGAGGACCAGACACTCGAGGAGGAACGTGTTTTCCTGCGAGCGAGCAGTCGAATCCGTTCGACCCTGGAAGCAGTGGCTAGTTTCTTAACGAGCGATAAAGCAGGGAGCAGTCTTTTGGATGGTCTGGAAAGGAACGCCCAGGCCTTGCAGGATTTGGCCGGTCATTCCCCCGCGCTGACTTCCCTGAGTGAGCGGCTGGCTGGGGTGAGCTTGGAACTAGGCGATTTCTATTGGGATTTGTCCGGCGTCCTGGATCGCCTGGAAGCTAACCCGGGCCGGCTGGAGCAGATTGAGGGCAGGTTGGATCAGTTGGCTCGCCTGAAGCGCAAACACGGGGGCTCGCTGGCTGCTGTCCGGGCTGCTCGCTTGGGAATCCAAACGGCGTTGAGTTTGCTGGAAGCCAAGCAAGCCGAGGGAAGATCGCTTGAAGGAGCTTTGAAGGAAAATGAAGCTACATTGACCGAATCGTTGGGTGTTTTACGGGCCATTCGACGGGAAGCAGCCGGCCGGCTGGCGGAACGAGTGGAGGAGAGCCTGGGAGAGCTTGGCATCGAACATCCAGTCTTTCGCATCGAATTGGAGGAGTTTTCCTTGGAGAACCTTCGCGCGGAAGGTCTGGACCGTGTCGAGTTCCTCTTCTCGGCCAATCCTGGGGAACCTCCTCGATCCTTGACAAAGGTTGCCTCGGGGGGAGAACTCTCGCGCCTGATGTTGGCAGCCAAAGCTGCCTTGGCCGATCGTTACGATGCCTCCACTTTGGTTTTTGACGAGATCGATGCCGGCATTGGGGGGAGAGTAGGGGAGATGCTGGCAGCCAAGTTAGTGGAAGTCTCCCGTTCGCATCAAGTGATCTGCATCACCCATCTCCCGCAGATCGCTGCCCGGGCTGGCGCTCACTTCCTTCTCCAGAAGGATGCCTCCGGCATTTCCAGCCATGTTTCACTGCAGCGTCTAGGGGAAAAGGAGCGGGTGGGAGAGATCAGCCGTATGTTGGGTGGGAGCAGGATCAGTGAAGCGGTCCGCCAACACGCCGAGGAATTGTTGCACACACCGTAAAGGAGAGAGACGATGGCAAACGCGTACACCCTGTTCGTCCTGAACCCTGGCTCCACCTCAACCAAGATCGCCGTTTACCGGGACGAGGAATGTTTGGCCGAAGCCAACATCGTCCACCGGGAGAAGAGCACGGAGATCCTCGCAGAGCTTCCCCAGCGGGAAGCTGATATCCGCGCCTGGTTGGCCGGCCATCCCTTTTCCGCTTTCAACGGGGTCGTAGCGCGGGGTGGGTTGCTGAAGCCGATTCCCTCCGGCGTCTATGCAATTAACCAACACATGTTGGATGATCTGCGTGATCGTCCCCAGGCTGTCCATGCTTCCAATCTGGGCGCTTTCATCGCTGAATCTTTGGCCAAGGAGTGGAAAGCGCCGGCCTGGATCGTCGATCCCGTCTCAGTGGATGAGTTTCATTCTTTGGCTCGATACTCCGGATGGCCGGAGATTTCCCGGCGGGCTCTCTCCCACGCCTTAAACATCAAAGCGGTCGGACGCCAGGTAGCGCGTTCGCTGGGCGCCACCCTCGAAGAGAGCAACTTTGTGGTCGCTCATTTGGGGGGAGGGATCTCCGTAGTCCCATTGGAGAAGGGGCGCATCATCGACGCCAACGACGCCAACCAAGGCGGCCCATTCTCTCCGGAGCGCAGCGGCGCTTTGCCGATCGTCGATCTTCTCCACTTGGCCTATAGTGGCGCTTACCAAGAGAAAGAGCTGATCAACAAGCTAACGCGGCAGGGCGGTTTGACCGCCTATCTGGGAACCAACGACGCCCGTGAAGTAGAACGTCGCATCATTGCGGGGGATCTTCACGCCGAAGAGGTTTTCCGAGCCATGGCCTACCAGATTGCCAAGGAGATTGGCGCCATGGCTGCCGTCATGCGTGGAGAGGTCTTGCGAGTGATTATCACCGGCGGTCTGGCCAAATCCAGCCGCCTGGTAGGGTGGATCGAGGAACGGGTGTGTTTCATCGCTCCACTGGCAGTCGTGCCGGGAGAAGGAGAGATGATCGCCCTGGTGCAAGGCGCCTTGCGCGTCCTGCGCGGGCAAGAGGAGGCCAGGAACTATGATTAGAAATTTCGCACAAACGCTGGAGGCAGCTCGCCGGCAACCACCGCAAATAGTGGCAGTGGCAAGCCCGGAGGAAGAAGATACCTTGCGCGGGTTGGAAGAAGCCCGCCTTCTGGGGTTGATCCAACCGCACCTTTTCGGCGATATTGCCCAACTTAGCTGTTTGGCGGAGAAAATCGGATTGGATCTGACCAACTTCACAATCCACGAAGCAACCTCGAACGAGCAAGCCGCTTTTGCTGCCGTCTCCTTTTGCCGGGAGGGGCAAGCCGAGGTCTTGGTGAAAGGATTCCTTCCTACGCCCATCTTCTTGCGGGCAGTGCTGCACAAAGAGCGCGGCATCGCGGCCGGCGGCTTTCTTTCCCATGTTGCCATCTTCCAGTTGCCCGCCCTGGAACGATTGCTTTTCATTACCGATGGCGGGATGGTGGTTCTGCCGGCCTTGACCCAGAAATTGGCGATACTGCAACATGCAGTGGAGGTTGCCAAAGCGATGGAGAATGCCAACCCAAAGGTGGCTGTAATCGCCTCGGTGGAAACGGTCAGCGCGGAAATCCCGGCGACGGTGGACGCTGCCATCCTGACGACGATGTGGCGTCGCAAACAAATCAAGGGGTGCATTGTCGATGGGCCGCTGGCATTGGACAACGCTCTGTCCCGTGAGGCTCTGGCAGAGAAAGGGATCGACAGTCCTCTCGGCGGGGAAGCTGATATCTTGCTGATGCCGAACATCGAGTCGGGCAATGTTCTTGGCAAGTCCATCGTTCATTTGGCATCGGGGGTCATGGCCGGCGTGGTAATGGGCGCGAAGGTTCCGATCGTTCTTGTCTCCCGCGTCGACCCCCCGGAATCGAAGATTTACTCGTTGGCGGTCAGCGCTCTCCTCGCCGCGCGGGGTAAGATTCGTCGTTGAAACGCGTCATGGTTTTAGCTGGGCCGTCCGGTTCGGGTAAGAGCGAGATCAGCCTAAACCTGGCCCGTAGGGGCGGATTTGAAACCGGTCCCCTAGACAGCCCCCGGCAAGGCGTTCTGGAACCCGTCGTACTGGTGGATTTGGACATCATCAAGCCGCTCTTCCGTCTCCGCAATCTTCGAGCCCAAATTGAACTCCTGAAGCTTCGTTTCATCACTTCAGGAAGGGAATGGGACGGCGCCGATCTGCCCGTCCTGCCTGGCCAATTGGGGCGCTGGTTGGAGTCCGATCAGACAGTAATCGTCGATCTAGGGGGAGATGGGGCCGGTGCTCGCGTGCTGGCCCAGTATGCCTCCTCGCTCCCCCTTTCGGAAACGGAGATGCTCTTTGTGGCCAATCCCAACCGCCCCTTCGCCCGCGACGCGGAAGAGAGCCTGGCTGCGCTCTTGGAGATCGAAGCGAACACTGGGATTCCCTTCACGGCATTAGTCTCCAATCCCCACTTGAAAGAGTACACGTCATTGTCGACAATAGTGGATGGGCATCACTTGGTTGAGGAGCTATCCATTCTATCCGGTTTGCCGATAGCCTTCATCGCAGTTCAGGAGGAGTTAGCTCCTGCTGTTCGAACTCATCTGAGCAGCCTGCGGCAGCCAGATAGCCCGCAGCGAGTAGATAGCCCGCGGCGAGTAGATAGCCCGCGGC
>JBAXQG010000014.1:0-15394 GCA_037131855.1 bacterium | reverse complement strand
CGGAGAGCCGCTTCTCTTGCGGATCCATGTGCATAGCAATGAACCAGCTCAAGTGCTGGATCTGGCTTCCCGAATCGGCGCCCTCGACCAAGTTGCCATAGAGGATATGTTTCAGCAGCACCAAGAGTTCAAGGAGAGACAGAGGACGCCGCCATGTCGAGGCGTTGCCCTGGCAGTGGTGGCTGTCGGAGCAGGTTTCGAGGAAATCTTTACAAGCTTAGGCGTAGCCAAAATGATTCCAGGCGGGCAATCGATGAATCCGTCTACCAAGGATATCCTGGACGCGATTGATGCCAGTGAATGCCAGGAGTGGATTATCTTACCCAATAACAGCAATGTCATCGGCACAGCCCTCCAAGCGAAGAGCATCTCTGGAAAGAAGCTTTCCGTGGTTCCTACCCGCAACCTGCCTCAGGGCATTTCGGCTTGCCTGGCCTACCGCGAGGACTGCACCTTGGAAGAGAACGCACTGAAGATGGAGAGGGCCATCAAACGGGTGCATTGCGGCGAGATTACCTATGCTGTACGCGATGGATGTGTGAATGGAGTGACTTTCCAAGTTGGCGAGGTAATCGGTCTGGTTGACGATGACCTGATGGAAGTGGGGGAAGATCCTGGTGCAGTGAGTTGCCGAGTGGTCCGGAAGCTATTCGAACGGACTCATCCCGAAGCGGTGGTGACGCTATACCGCGGGGAAGAAGCCGCCGAGGAAGAGGCTGAAGAACTGCGAGACAAGTTGGCCGTGGAGTTCCCCCGGGCTGAGTTTGAGCAGCATTACGGCGGACAGCCTTTTTACTATTATATTATCTCTCTTGAGGAGTGAGCACGCTCTCTTGGGCTGACCTGAACCAGCCGGTTCGCTTCATCAAAGGATTTGGCCCAGCTCGTGCCGAGACACTGGCCAAGGTTGGGGTAGGTTCTTTGTTGGATTTGCTTGGCTATTATCCGCGGGCTTATCAAGATCGCCGGGTTCTCGCTCCGATCCCACTCCTTCGAGATGGTCAAGTGGCAACCATCACTGGCGTGGTGCGTACCAGCGGGGAATCGCGGGTACGCACTGGCTTGCGTTTGTTGAAGGTGGTTCTCGATGACGGCCGCGGCAAAGCTGAGCTCACCTGGTACAACCAACCCTACCTGAAGAAGGAGTTTCCACCCGGGCGCGAGTTGATTGTCTCCGGCAAAGTATCGCGTCGTTATGGCGTCATTCAACTGAACACTCCCGATTGGGAGCCGGTCGACGAAGATCGCGATCCCCTTCACAGCGGGCGTATTGTCCCGATTTACCCACTCACCTCAGGCCTCACTCAGAGAGGTTTCCGCACCAAGATGAGAGATGTGGTGAGCCGTTACGCCCCCCAAGTCCCCGAATTTCTTCCCCCCTCGATCATCCAGGAAGAGCGCCTTCTGCCATGGAACGAGGCATTGGCGGCCATTCACTTTCCGGAGGAAGAAGAGCGATTGGAACGAGCCCGGGAGCGGCTGGCTTTCGAGGAACTATTCCTATTGCAGCTTGGATTCGCCTTGCGTTGGCATGTCCGCAAAGAAGAGAAGGGGATCGCTTTACAAGTAGAGGGGCCGCTCTTGGAACAGTTCACTGCAAGTTTGCCCTACCGATTGACGGAAGGTCAAGCCCAAGCCTTGGAAGAATTGAAGCGTGAGCTACGTTCTCCCAAGCCGATGAATCGTTTGCTGCAAGGAGAGGTCGGCTCGGGCAAGACAGTACTCGCCGTCTATGCCATCCTGGCGGCAGTACAATCAGGCTATCAGGCGGTTTTGATGGCGCCTACCGAGATCCTCGCCGGCCAGAATTATTTGGTGCTGCGCTCATTCTTGCAGGGCATCCCCACCCAGATGGCTTTGCTCACCAGTTCTACCAAGAGCAAGGAACGAGCGGCCCTTCTGGCAGGATTGGCGGATGGTTCTGTGCAAATCGCCGTGGGGACTCATGCCCTGCTCGAGGAGGGAGTTCACTTCCAGCATCTGGGGTTGGTAGTGATTGACGAGCAGCACCGCTTCGGTGTCATGCAGCGCAAGCTCCTGCGAGCCAAAGGAGCCAGCCCGGACGTGCTGGTGTTGACCGCGACTCCTATCCCACGCAGCCTAGCCCTCACCCTTTATGGCGACCTCGACGTGAGCACCATCCAAGGCTTGCCGGCTAATCGGCAGCCGATTACGACCTACCTGGCAGCCAAGGAACGTATTGAAGAGGTGTACCAGTTCATTCGCCGCGAGGTTGGGTTGGGAGGACAAGCTTATATCGTTTGCCCCCTGCTGGAAGAGAAGGAGAGGGCAGAGGAGCTGGCAGCGCGTGCCGCCACCAGCTTGATGAAAGACCTCCAATCCAGCGTCTTCCCCGATCTCAGCCTAGGTCTGCTGCACGGGAGAATGGGAGGGAATGAAAAGGAGGCGGTCATGGCCGACTTCAAGGAGAGGCGAATTCAAGTTTTGGTGAGTACCACCGTGGTGGAGGTGGGAGTTGATGTGCCGAATGCCAATATGATGGTCATCTGGGATGCCGACCGTTTCGGCCTGGCTCAACTGCACCAATTGCGCGGACGGGTCGGGCGGGGAGAACGCAAGTCATACTGTGTCCTCTTGGCAAACCCAAAAAGTGAGGAAGCGCGACGGCGTTTGGAAGTGATGGTTTCTACCCAGGACGGTTTCGTGATCTCAGCCGAAGACCTGAAGATTCGAGGTCCGGGGGAGTTCTTTGGCACCCAGCAATCCGGCAGCTTTGATCTTAGGTTAGTCAACCTTTTTGACCCGAGCATCTATAAGCTGCTCGAAAGAGCTCGCCAGGCCGCTTTCCGTCTGGCCCAGAATCCGCGCTCGCTGGAAGCGTACCCCCTGCTTGGGCAGCTACTAACAAAACGCTTTCCGATAAGCAATGATCTACCCCAGGTGGGCTGATGCGCATCTATTCCGGTTCCGAAAAAGGCCGCCGTCTTCATGCCAGGAGCAGCCCAGGCTTGCGCCCTACTTCGGACAAAGTGAAGGAAGCGCTCTTCAACATCTTGGCTAGTCGGGTAGAAGGCGCTTCCTTTCTCGATCTTTTCGCTGGCACCGGCAACATCGGTTTGGAGGCGCTGAGCCGAGGCGCTGCCCTATGCGTTTTCGTCGAACGGTCGCGAGCCAGCTTAGCCCTTCTGCGCCGGAATCTTCAATCCACCGGGCTGGAGGGGATGGTGCTGGCCATGGAAGTAAAGACCGCTCTGGTGCGGTTAGAGGAGAAAGGCCTGCGCTTTCGGCTGGTCTTTCTCGATCCCCCCTATGAGCGAGGGCTGATCGCGCCTACTTTGGCATCGCTTCATCGTTCATCCTTACTGGAAGCTGATGCTATAATCGTAGCTGAGCACTCTTTACGAGAGGAGGCCGTCGTGGAAGGCTTGTCCAGAATTCGCACTTACCGGTACGGAGATACGGCCCTTACCCTTTGGCAGCAGCTCCGATGAGAAAAAAACGAGCCGTCATTCCCGGTAGCTTTGACCCGGTCACCTATGGTCACTTGGACATCATCGAGCGGTCCCAGGCCATTTTCGATGAGGTCATTGTGGCGGTCATCGAGAACCGCGCCAAGAGTCAGTTATTTACATTGACCGAGCGGGCCGAGATGCTTCGCGATGCGGTGGGGCGATGGCCTCGGGTAAACGTTGACATCTTCTCCGGATTACTCGTAGAGTACATGAAGAAAGAGAATGTGCAGATCATTGTGCGCGGGCTGCGGGTGATGTCCGACTTCGAATTCGAGTTGCAGTTAGCGCTGATCAACCACGAGCTCGCTCCGGAAGTGGAGACTTTTTTTCTGGCCGCATCGGGGCGGTATTCGTTTCTTAGTTCGAGAGTAGTCAAAGAGATTGCGTCGTATGGTGGGCCGGTGGCGGAGTTCGTTCCGCCGAAAGTAGAGGCCAAGCTGAAAGAAAAATACCTGCTGGAAAGGGGTTAGGAAATGGGCGTCTTAGAGTTTCTGGATGACATCGAGAACCTCATTGATCAGGGTAAAAAAATCCCGTTCACTCACAATGTCACCATCAACATGGATCGAATGTTAGAACTTCTCGACCAAATCCGTGAGAGCTTCCCGGAGGAGCTCTCACAAGCCAAGTGGATTCTCCAGGAACGAAAGAAGATGCTGGAGGAAGGGCAGCAGGAAGCCGACCGGTTGGTCCAGCAAGCCCGTGTTCAAGCGCAAGCCATGGTCTCCGAATCGGATATCTTGCTGCAAGCGGAGATGAAAAGCAAAGAGATCTTGGAACGTCGGGGAGAAGAAGCTCGCGCCTTGAAACGCGACGCTGAGGCGTATGCCGAGGCGATGCTGGCCAAACTGGAGGGAGTCTTGGATAAGGCCTTGTCCACCGTGAAAGCTGGCAAGAGCCAGTTGCGCTCCTCATTGCAGAGCACAGGTGCAAACGTACCTGGAAAGCCGTCAAACGCCTGAACAGAGAACAACACAAAACCCCACCGTGCCGTGTGAAGAAGTGGTTTTGAACCTGTTTTTGCAGGTGGGCTTCCTAACTGGGGTGAGAGAGGGAAAACTCCCGTCAGCCTCAGATCAGATCCCCGGGGTTTAAGTGTTGGCTCAAACCGTTGTGCCTCTTCATCACTAACACAGCAGGGTAGGTTTATCCTAACCTTTGGTGCGCAAATGCGCAAGCAAAGTGCTAAGCGACACCTCTGTTTGTTGACCTAAGGCCATCTCTCGTACTATTGCCACCCCCCGGCGCAATTCATCCTGGCCAAGGATCACGGCGCACCGGGCGCTCTTGCGGTTGGCTATTTTCAACTGACTAGAAAGGCTGCGGCAGTCGTAGGATTGATCGACCGCTAAACCAGCTTGACGCAATTCCTGGGAAAGCAGCAAGGCTCGTTCCTGGGCCTCCGGGCCGAGGTGAACAAGATAGACGTCAAGAGGCGCTGGATTTACCGCTCCCCGCTCAACGAGAATCAGCAAAGCTCGTTCTAAGCCGCCTGCGAAACCCACCCCCGGGGTTGGCGAGCCACCCAGGGTGGCTACCAAATCGTCGTAGCGGCCACCGCCGCAAAGGGCGTTCTGGGCGCCCAAGTCAGGTGAAGTGACTTCAAAGACTGTACGGGTGTAATAGTCCAATCCACGCACCAGCCGCGGCTCCAATTGGTAGGGGAGAGCGATCAGATCCAAGAGGCGCTGGACTTCCTGAAAATGGGACCGGCAGTCCGGGCAAAGATGGTCAACAGAACGCGGCGCCTGATCCAGAAAGGGCTGGCAAGATGGATTCTTGCAATCCAGCAAACGCAATGGGTTTCCAGTACAACGCCGCTGGCAGTCTACACAGAGTTTACCGAGGTGCGGGGTCATCGACTCTCTCAAGAGTGCCAGGTAATCAGGGCGGCAGTTTCGACAGCCAATGGAGTTGAGCAGGACGGCGAAACGCTGGATGCCCAAGGCGTGGTAGACGGCGATGGCCACATTGACCACTTCCACATCGGCCCATGCTTCCTCGACGCCCAGAATCTCGAAGCCGAACTGGTGATGCTGGCGGAAACGCCCGGCTTGGGGACGTTCGTAGCGAAACATCGGTCCCAGGTAAAGGAGCTTTTGTGGAAGCCCGCGATTGGCCAATTTGTGCTGCAGGTAGGCGCGGGCTACCGCTGCGGTTCCTTCCGGACGCAGCGTCAGACTGCGGCCGCCCCTATCAGTGAAGGTGTACATCTCTTTGGAGACGATGTCTGTCTCACTGCCCACGCCGCGCTGGAATAAATCGGAATGCTCGAAGAGGGGGGTGCGGATCTCTTCATAGACGAAGGAGCGGGCTACACTTCGGATGATCCCCTCTAATTCCACCCAGAGGGCGGAGTCGGGAGGGAGGATGTCCTGGGTTCCGCGAGGAGCGTTCAGCATCTCCACTAGGGGTACATCTTTTCCAGCATCCGCGGGAAGGGGATGCTCTCGCGGATATGCTCCAAGCCGCAGATCCAAGCCACTGTCCGTTCCACGCCGATGCCAAAGCCGGCGTGAGGGACGGAACCAAAACGGCGCAAGTCGAGGTACCAACGGTAGGGCTCTATCGGTAGGTTGTGCTCACGGATGCGTTCCTCCAGCAGCTCCAGCGAGTCGATTCGCTCAGACCCGCCGATGATCTCGCCATACCCCTCGGGCGCCAGCAAATCAGCGGAGAGCGTCACCTCCGGGCGATGGGGATCTGGTTTCATATAGAACGCTTTGCATGCCACTGGGAAGTGGGTGAGAAAGACTGGTTTCTCGTAGCGGCACGAGAGGAGAGCCTCTTGAGGCGCCCCGAGGTCTTCGCCCCAGGGTAGCTCCAGCCCCCCCTCGGCTAGTAAATTGAGGGCATCATCATAGGCAATGCGGGGGAAAGGGGCTGTTATTTTGCGCAAGGCATCGGAGTTCCGCTCCAGAACCTCCAACTCCCGGGATCGGTGGGTTAGCGTCTGCTCTACGATGAAACAGATCAACCCCTCTTGCAACCGGATGTTGTCCTCATAAGTGAAGAAAGCAGCTTCCGGCTCCATCATCCACAGCTCTGTGAGGTGGCGGCGGGTGTTGGATTTCTCCGCACGGAAAGCTGGGCCGAAGCAATAGACGCGTTCTAGAGCCATACATGTGGCTTCATTGTATAGTTGACCAGACTGGGAGAGGTAGGCCGTCTCGTTGAAGTATTCCACCGGGAAGAGGGTCGTAGTTCCTTCCACCGCAGCTGGAGTGAGGATCGGCGCGTCTACCAGGGTGAATCCCTGGCCATCCATATAGTCTCGCATCGCTTTGACGATGGTGGCGCGAACGCGCAGGATCGCCGTCTGGCGCAGAGAGCGCAGCCAGAGATGACGGTGCTCCATCAGGAAAGCGGTGCCGTGTTCCTTCGGGGTGATCGGATAATCCTGGGAAGGGCCGACCAGTTCCAGATCGCTGACCTCCAGCTCCACTCCGCCTGGGGCGCGGGTATCCTCGCGAACGAAACCGCGCAGACGGAGAGAAGCTTCCTGGGTGAGTCGTTTGGCCAAGGCAAAAGCTTCCGGGGAAAGGGCTTTTCGACTGGCCACTGCCTGTACCAGGCCAGTGCCGTCGCGCAAGAGGATGAATTGGACAGAACCGGAGGAGCGGGTGTTGTACACCCAGCCTTCCAGCTGAACCTCTTGCTGCAGGTATTCTTTCAAGTTTTCGACTACAGGACGCATGATGATGGGTTCCTCCTTTGCATGATAGACCTCCGGTCAGTTCGGGGGGATTCCGGTGGAAGGGCTGGGCGTGGGTGTCAGCAAGGACTGAATATCCTCAGGCGGCAATGAAAGGGGCGAAGGAGAGGGACTGGGCTCCGAAGGAGCAACGCTTGGCGAGGGTGGGGATAGTACTGGCGGCGCCAGCGAGGGAGAGGCGGGGGTGGGCGAGGGAGACGGAGACGGAATGAGCGGGGGGGTTGGAGTAGATGTGGGGATGATTTCCACAGAGGGACTGGGCGTAGGCGAGGCTTCCTTATGCACGTTGCAAGTACGGTCCGGCTCACTGCCGACTACGAAGGTCTCCCAAACGAGCTGGTATTCCGGACACCAGGGATTGGCCAAGCGGCCGGACGCTTTGCAAATGTGACGTGTGACGAGATCGCCTTCCTCATAACCGGGGAAATCCGGCTTGGGCAGGATCGTGATGGCTTTTTCAACGAAAAGGCGCCAGATCGAGGCCGGCATGTACATGCCGATATTCTTGCTCGAGAGGTATGGAACCGAAGCATCGTCCGCGCCGGTCCAAACTGCGCAAGACAGGGCGGGCGTGTAACCGCAGAACCAAGCATCGCGCAACATATCGGTGGTGCCGGTCTTTCCCGCCGAAGGCAGTCCTTCGATGAAGGCCTGGGTGGGTCGGATCACCGATTGGAAATAATCGGTCAATTGATAGGCAGTTTGAAAGGAGAGAACTCGTTGCTCCGACGGTTGATAAGACTTGAGCAGGCTGCCGTCCCAGTTGAGGACGCGCAGGATGGGTCGCAATTGTGCCTTGACCCCTCCTGCAGCCAGCACCCCGTACGCTTGGGCCATCTCCAGAGGGATCACCTCACAACTGCCGATAGCCAGGGAGGGGACCGCTTGAAGATCAGTGGTGATGCCCATGGCGTGAGCCATGGTGATGACGTTGTCCAGGCCAGCCCGGAGCGCGACTTTGATGGCAGCGATGTTGGAAGACTGGACCAGGGCTTGGCGCACGGTGAGGGGGCCATAGTAGCGTTTCTCGGTGGAGTTGGGGTTGTCACGGTATTCGGAGGGTTCCCAAGTCTCGCTCCCGGCTTGCACCTTGATCGCCTCGGAGACCAACGTTTCATAAGGTTTAAGGGCGCCCGACTCCAAGGCCGCAGCGTAATCAAAAATCTTGAAAGAAGAACCGGGTTGCCGCTGGGCTTGGGAGGCGCGATTATAATTGGATGAAGCATAGTCAGTCCCCCCCACCATCGCCAGCAGGTCGCCGTTGGTTGGGTCGATAGCCGCCAGGGCCAATTGCGGCTGAGGCGCCCCCAGCGCATCGACCAAGCCTGTGGGCCACTCCTCCTGTTCTTGCCAGTAACGCACCCCCTCAGTTGCCGCTTGATCGGCGAAAGTCTGCAAACGCCAATCCAATGAAGTGGTGACGCGCAAACCACCCTGGTAGAGGACGGTTGGACCGTACTCATCCAAAAGCAGGCCCTTCACATAGTCCACGAAATAAGGCGCTTTCCAAGCTTGGACGCTAAGGTCGTGGAAGCGCAGGGGCTCAGCCATGGCTCCCTCCATTTGCTGCTGGGTGATCATCCCTTGGCGTTGCATCCGTGCCAGCACCTCTCCCTGTCGTACTTTCGCCCCTTCTGGGTCAGCGTAAGGGGAGATTTTCGAAGGCGCCACAATCAATCCTGCCAAGAGGGCCGCTTGAGCCAGGTCCAATTGCTCCACGCCAATCCCGAAATAGGTGCGGGCGGCAGCTTCTACGCCATAAGCGCCTTCCCCAAAGAAGATTTGATTGAGGTACATCTCCAGGATCTTCTCTTTGCTGAAGGAAGCCTCCAAGCGGAGAGAGAGGATGGCCTCGGAGATCTTCCGTTGCAAAGTTTGCCGCGGGTCGAGGTGATAGAGAGCCCGAGCCAACTGCTGGGTGATGGTCGAGCCTCCTTCCTCGATCTGGCCCGAGCGCAGGTTGGCCAGGACAGCGCGCATAGTTCCTTCCAAGTCCACCCCGCGGTGTACCCAGAAGTTCTTATCCTCGGTGGCGGTAACAGCTTGTAACAGTACAGCCGGGACACGGTCGAGGGGGATGTAGTAGCGGAACTCGTCTTGCCAAAGCTGAGCCAGCAAGATCCCGTTGCGGTCGTAGATCTCGCTGGTTAGCGCAGGAGTTTGGTCCAACTGCATTCCCAACACCTCGGCCGGGTTGATGCCGATGCGGTTGAGATAGACAAGGCCGATCACCCCCACTCCCACTACTAAAACCAAGAGGATGGAAAGCAACCATGTGAAGAAACGCCATAACATCCGTGCCAAGGTGGGACGTTGTCTGCTCATAGGCCTATGATAACAGCCTGCGGCAGCAGGAGATAGCACCGCTTCACGGCCCGCATGACAGGAGGTGGGAATTGACTGAAAAGAGCGTTGATTTTGGATTGATGATTTGAGGACTTTGCAATCAGCAGCAGCTTGACGGTCTGCGGCAGCTAGAAATTCCGCGGCAGCGAGTTCTGCACAATCGGTGAAGTATCTGGTGGAGACAGCGGGAATCGAACCCGCAACCTCTTCCGTGCGAGGGAAGCGCTCTCCCGTTGAGCCATGTCCCCACCGGTAAGCAAATAGCCCGCGGCAGCTTCTTATTCTACCTTACTTCTCGCGGCTATCCAAGAGGATCGTTACCGGCCCATCATTGGTCAAGCTGACCTTCATCCTCGCCTGGAAGGCGCCGGATTGAACGTGGATACCCAACCCTTCCAGAGCTGCTAGGAAGGACTCATACAAACGGTTGGCTGCTTCCGGTGGGGCAGCATCAAGAAAGTCCGGGCGCCGACCTCGCTGGCTTCTTGCCAGCAGGGTGAACTGAGAAACCACCAGCGCTTCCCCGCCGATTTCCAACAAGGAGCGGTTCATCTTCCCTTCTTGGTCCGGGAAGATGCGCAAGTGAGCAGTTTTCGCCGCTAACGAGCGGGCTTCACTTTCCCCATCTCCACGAGCCACTCCGAGGAAGACCAAGAGCCCCACTCCGATTTGAGCCAACTTTTTTCCATCGACTTCCACATTGGCGCAGGAGACGCGCTGGAGCAAGGCTTTCATCGCCGAATTGCCTCATTTACCGAGGGGATCCGCTCCAAGCGATTGATCAAATGTTGCAACTGGCCGAGGTCGCGGATGGTGACTTTTAGTTGGATTCCGGTTGATTCCGAGGCCATAGGGTAAGCCTTGATTTCCTGGATATTGACACTGTCGTCGGCGATTGCTGTGGTGATCTCTTTCAACACCCCAGGGCGATTGGCGGTTCGAAGATAGAGGGCGGCAGTAAAGGCGGTTTGTTTTAAATGGGGCGGCCAGGAGACTTCCATCTTGCGTTCCGGACCAGGCAGCTTGGCCAAGTTGGGACAGTCGCTGCGGTGGATGGCGATTCCTCGTCCTTGGGTGATAAAGCCGACTACTTCATCCCCGGGAAGGGGCAGGCAACAGCCGGCCAAACGAACTACCATCCCCTCGGTTCCCTGCAACTGGAGGGGAGGGGAGGGAGCCAGCGGGACTAGTTTGGGTTCCGCGGAAGCTTTCTCCTCGGCTTCCGCCCGTGCCAGATACTGCAGGATTTGGACGGGCGAAAGAATCCCTTGACCGAGGGCAAGATAAAGGTCTTCCTCCCCGGTTAGCTCGAAAGCCTCCAGCGCTTGAGAGAGCTTCGCGCCAGTCAAGAAGCGGCGCAGATGTTTATCGAAGATGACTTTGCCGTCCGCCAGATTTTCGATCTTGTCTTTCTTGCGGAAGAAGGCGCGAATCTTGCTCTTGGTGGAAGTGGCGCGGACGAATCCCAGCCAATCCAAGGAAGGAGTAGCAGAGGGACGGGTGAGGATCTCCACGCGGTCGCCGGTATGAAGGGCTGTATCAAGAGAAGTGATCCTGCCGTTCACCTTTGCCCCAGCACAGTGTTGGCCTACCTGGGAATGTATCTGAAAAGCGAAGTCGACCGGGGTGGCTCCGGCCGGCAGGTTGATCACCTCTCCTTTTGGGGTGAACACCAGCACTTCGTCAGCGAAGAGATCTACTTTCACTCGTTCCAGAAATTCGCGCGAGTCGGTCAACTCTTTCTGCCATTCCAGCAAGGAGCGCAGCCAAGCCATCTTCTCTTCCATCTGCGAGTCCCTCTTACCCCCCTCCTTGTATCGCCAGTGAGCGGCGATTCCAAGCTCGGCGGTGCGGTGCATCTCCTCGGTGCGGATCTGAATCTCCATCGGCTCTCCCTGCGGGCCGATCACCACTGTGTGAAGGGACTGGTAAAGGTTGGGCTTGGGCATGGCGATGTAGTCTTTTAGGCGCCCGGGAAGAGGAGTGAAAGCGGCGTGAACCAACCCCAGCACTTCATAGCAGGTAGACACGTCGCGCACGACTACGCGCAAACCAAGCAGGTCATAGATCTCCTCGAATGGGATCTGGTCTTTGTCCATCTTCTGATGCACCGAGTAAAGGTGCTTGGCACGGTACTGGACCTCACCGGATAATTTGGCCTGCGTCAATTCACCGAGGAGGATCTGGCGGCCTTCGTGAAGGATGCGTTCCCGCTCGCTCCGTTTCCGCTGCATGCGCCGGGCCAGATCGAAGTAGAGGTCCGGCTCCATATAACGGAAGGAAAGATCCTCCAACTCCCACTTCAGCTTATAGATTCCCAGACGGGAAGCTAGCGGGGCGAAAATCTCCAAGGTTTCCCGCGCCACCAGCTGCTGTTTCTCCCGCGGCAGATAGTTCAAGGTGCGGAGATTGTGCAGACGGTCGGCAAGCTTGATCACAACGACGCGGATATCCTGGGCCATGGCCAAGAGGATCTTGCGGAGATTCTCCAGATTGCGCTCTTCTTGTGAGGCGTAGCTAATGCCGGAGATCTTGGTGACCCCATCCACCAGAGTGGCCACTTCTGCTCCAAATTCCTGGCTAATCTCCTCCAATGTAGCGCCTGTGTCTTCCACCACATCGTGCAAGAGGGCAGCCAACAAGGTTGGCTCGTCAACATCCAGCTCGGTGAGGATGGAGGATACGGCTAGGGGATGATTGATGAAGGGTTCCCCCGAATTGCGTTTCTGGTTGGCATGGGCTTGGCTGGCGTACTCATAGGCTTGCCGAACCCGAGTTTGATTGACCTTGGGGAGGAGCTGGGCGGTTTTTTCCTCCAGGTCGTCAATGTTCATTGCGCTTGCTGCAGCCGGTCCCTTGGTGAAAAGCCCTGGTGAGGATAAAGATTTTCACCGTCATGAGATGGGCCTAGGGGTTGCTCTTGGCTAGGAGGCCGAGTGAAGACGCAGGCCGGGAAGAAGGTGGGGAGGCTTGCCCTTGAGCGAAGCGGCGGGATGATCCCGGAGCCTGCCGGGCACGCAGCAATCCAGCGTACGTTTGAGGCGGCCAATCGATTTGGAAGAATCATGCGCAGATCCTTGTTCCCAGCGGGGACTATTTTCACTAGGGTATCCAAAGGCTTCTGAAACTGCAACAGAACAGCCGGTTGCAGTACGTCTTGCATGGATGGGACGCCCTGCCGGGGGCTGTCAAGTTGCCGGGGGCTGTCAAGTTGTTGCGGGTTTTTCGGTTGCCGCGGGCTGTGGCGATAGAGGAAAGGCTCTGCCATATGGCAGAGCCTTTCCTGAGGATAGATCGGAATCGATACCTTAACGGCGGCTCTTACTCAAGCGAGCGCGGGCGTCAGCTCGCTGCAACCAGATGTTTACCAGGGGGGTGGCAATGAAGATGGAGGAGTAGGCGCCGGTGGTGATACCGATCAGCAGACCCCAGGAGAAGTCGGGGATGGTCGCGCTGACGAAGATCACCAGGGCTATGACCGCCAGCAAGGTGGTGAGGGTAGTGTTGATCGAGCGCACGAAAACCTGCTGGATAGAAGCGTTGATCAGTTCAGGGATGCTCTCTTTCTTGCGCAGACGAAGATTCTCTCGAATGCGGTCCAAGACTACCACAGTGTCCATCACCGAGTACCCGACCACCGTCAACAACACCGCTACAAGGGGACTGTTGGCCTCCACGTAGAAAATCGCGAAGAAACCCATGATGATAAAAATGTCATGGACCAAGGCAAGAATGGTAGCTACGCCGAAAGTGAACTGGAAGCGCAGGGATATGTAGAGGATGATCCCGGCGAGAGCCACCAGTAGAGCCCAGAGGGCATTGAGCTGCAAGTCCTTGCCTACTACCGGCCCGACGTAATCCGCGGCGAGGAGTGAAATGGTAGGGAAGGTCTTTTTCAGCTCTCCGGTAACGCGCGTGGTATCCTGAGAGGTTAATTCTTCCGTGCGCACCACCGCATCATATTCGTTGACCGGCTGAACTTGCACATTGGGTACGCCTGCCTCGGCAAAGGCATTGGCTAAGGTGGCGGGAACCAGCTTCTCCGGGGCTTGGGTGATCAGTTCCAGCCGGCTGCCTCCGGTGAAATCGACGCCGAGGTTATAGGGCATTTGCTGGGGCCGGACGAACCAGTTCACCCCGGCCACAGCTAGGGTGACAACGATCAGTGTGATAGAGATCCCGAACCATAATTTGGTCCGCCCCATGAAGTCGAACTTGCCGATGCGAATCAGGGAGAAGTAGCCAGGATGCATGTTCATAAGCGGCATGTTCTTGGACCACTTGGTTCCAGCCAAAAGGTCGACCAAGGCTCGGGTGACGAAGACGGCAGTGAAGAGGGAGACCAGGATGCCCAAAGCGAGGGTGATGGAGAAGCCGCGGATAGCGCCGGTGCCGAACCAGTAGAGGGCGGCTGCGGCGATCAGGGTGGTGGCATTGGAGTCGATGACCGTACGGAAGGCCTTGGCGAAGCCGGAGACGATGGCGCCACGGAAGGTTTTTCCGGCGAATATCTCCTCGCGCATGCGTTCGAAGATCAAGACGTTGGCGTCTACCGCCATTCCGATGGAGAGGATCACACCAGCGATGCCGGGAAGCGTCAACGTCGCTCCCAGCAATTTGAGCAAGGCCAGGACAATAATTACATAAAATATCAGGGCGACATCGGCCAGCAGGCCGAGCAAGCGGTAGTTAAGGATCATGAAGATGAAGACCAATAGAAGGGCGACGATCCCGGCGATGATCGATGCCTGAATGGCTGCTTCACCCAAAGTAGGGTTAACGGTGCGTTCCTCGGCGATGACCAGCTTCACCGGCAATGCGCCGCCGCGCAGCAGAGTGGCGATGCTGGAGGCTTCGTCGATGGTAAACGAGCCGGTTAATCGGGCCTCGCCGGAAGGAATCTGCTCCTGTACTGTGCCGGCAAAGACGATGTCATTGTCCAGCACGGTGTAGATCATCTTGTTGACCATCTCTTGAGTCAATGCAGCGAAGATGGTGGTTCCCTCGGCATTGAACTTGATGGAAACCTCAGGTTCGCTGTTTTGACCGAACGCGGCCTTGGCATCAGTCAAATAGCGTCCGGTGATCCCCACATCGCCGCGAGGAAGGCTGAGTTGGGTGCCGGGGGTGGGCGTAATGGTCTGGGCAACCTTCTGGGGGCTTTCAAAGCCGGGCTCGGTGGCGCTGTTGCTGCCAACGATAGCGTATTGGCGTTCTCCTGCGGGACTGTAGTAGAGCAAGATCATCGGGATCCCGCTGCGCGTTTCCACCAAGACGGTCGGCGTCAAAACATCTCCATTGGTGCTGGTGCGGGTGGCTAGATCAGAAGCAGTCAAGGTGACGCGTTCTCGCGCGACGATAAACTCCAGTAACGCAGTTCGGCCGAGGATCTCACGAGCCTTGGCTGGGTCTTGGTAGCGAGGCAGATCGACGATGATCCGGTTCCAGCGATCCCCCCCTTGCTGCTGGATGATCGGTTCACTGAGGCCTAAGGCGTTGACGCGCTGGGAGAGTACCCTGCGAGCGGCATCGACTCCCTCCCGGGTCAATGGAGCTCCCGGAGAGTCCACCGCTTCCAGGGTGAAGTGAACACCACCGGCCAGGTCCAGGCCAAACCGGAGCGGCATCAAGAAATAGATGGCGATGCCTCCGCCAATGATCAGAAGGATCAGGATGATGCGAAATGTTTGGTTCTTCAAACCGTCTGCTCCTTACGTTGGATGTGGGAATAACCCTGAAAGTATAGGGATTGCTTCTCTTCCTGGCAAGATAGCCCCCGGCAGCTCAATGGCGCACTGCAGCGCAATGGCTTCCGGCAATCCGACAGCCCCCGGCAACTGGACAGCCCCCGGCAACAGGA
>JBAXQG010000013.1:0-15682 GCA_037131855.1 bacterium | reverse complement strand
TTTTTGGTGTACTCGATGGCCGGCACGTCCAAGGTCAGCAGCGATTGAGCTTGCAAGCGCAAGTTCTGGTCGTGGGTGACCGCCAACAAGGCTTCCTTGGCACGCGCTGCATCCAGGAAGGAGATGTGCTTTCGACCCAAGCCCAGGTAGGCCTCGTCCAAGGCGGCCAGCAGACGGGTATCGCCGGGGTTCAAATCGAGGGAGGTTTTAATCTTCTTAATGGCCTCCTCGTATCCTCCGGCCGACATCAGCAGGCGAGCCTCGGAGTATTTCCATTCCGCGTTGGTTTTGCGCAGCTTCTCCAGGATCTGCAGGTTGGCGGGATCCTGTTGCTGCAAGCCTTGCAGCTTCAGCACCGCCTCCTCGAACTTCCCGTTCAGGAGCATTTGATCCACCAGCAGCAGCTCATCGCCGGAGATGCCAGTTGTCTCGGGCGTGCGCAGCGCACTCGATGGATCCGTAGCGATGGGGGTCTGCTGTGCCGATGTCGGGCCCACGCACGAGGCCAGGAGACACACAGCAAGCAGGATCACCCCGACCTGATAGGTCCGATTCCAGTTTCTTTTTACTGACACAGCACTACCTCCTTTTCCGATCACTTTGATCGTAGCTCGTACCAAGTTTGATGGGCTGGAATAATTTGGGACATAATACATTTTTGTCCCAAAATTGCATTATGTCCCAATTATTCTCGAATGATTGCAGCGTCCATAAGGAAGAGGCGATCTCAACCGGGGGTAGACCGATCTCATGCCGATCCATGGCATGGAAGCCTTGCAAGATCTCGTCATATACTTCCATGGTCCATCTCCCGCTGGTTACTTCCTTTCGCAATGCCAATTTCCGCCCATCTTCGCCTGGGTAATTGGGGTCGTAGACGGCGATGCGGTAGCCGGGCAAGTTGCTGTCATGCTGCAGCCCAAAGGCGACCACGGCATGACCGCTCTTTCCCCCAGCCGCGTCGGCCAAAGCGACGAAGACAGCCTGGCCGGATGACAGTTGAGCGTGCAAACGATTCAGATTATCGAGCGGTGAAAGATAATTGATCGCCCAGTCTTCAGCGTAGGCAAGCTGCGTTTGCAGGATCCACTCCTGCCAAACGCCGGGAAGAGCGCTCCATTCCTGGGCGATTGGCGCAGAGTTGGGGTAGATCGACCAGGCAACAGTGGCGGCCATCCCGGCACAAACTCCGTTCGGGCTTTCGGGTAAGCCAAGGTTAGCGAAGGAATAGCCGTTCTCTGTCGTCCGGAAGGCCAATGTCAGGTCTGCGAAGATCCCCACCGCGAGCACAGCTGATCCACTCAACGAAGCCTGGAGAATTCCCGGGGAGGAACGTGCAGCCCCAATCATCTCCCAGTTGCTTCCGTTCCATCGCAGCACATCGGCGCCTCCGGCTTCGCTAGGCGCCGGCAGGAATAGATCAATGAACGAACTAGGTGTGGCGCCTTGAAACTGAATGCGAAAACATGGTCCCAGCAAGAGAACGCCAACTGAGGAGGGTGGCGGAATGATCTCGCCTTGCAGCAAGGCGCCTGGTTCCAGCGAGCCAGGCGGAATCTCCAACCAGGCGCCTTGCCCGAGCGAGACCGCTCCTGCGGAGGGAGGAGAGGCTGTTGACGAAGGAGAGGCTGTGGACGAAGTAGACGGTGGGTTGGCAACCAATCCCGCTCCCATATCCAACCAACCGCTCCCCACCCCATATCCCATCGAACGCATTTCCGGGGTCTCAGAGACCGGTTTCTCGCTGCCCCAATCGGATCCTTCTCCATAGTCCATCCAGCGCATCTCCGGGGTTTCTGCGGCTACCGCGGTGGGGGTCGGCGAAGGAGAGGGTGTAGGGCTGGGGGAAGGGGATGAAGTGGGGCTGGGGGAAGGGGATGGGGTTGGTGGAGGCGTAGAAGTCGGAGAGGGTGTCGGGGTTGGTTCAGGAGAAACAGTGGGGCTGGGAGAAGGCGTGGGGCTGGGGCTGGGGGAAAGCGTTGGTGAAGGCGTGGGGGTGGGAGTCGGTGTCGGCGTGGGGCCTTGGGCAATCATCTCTTCCGTTGTTTGCAAACCGACTTGTGCTTGGGTCAGATCGGGCTTTATCCTCAGGGCTTCTTGGAAAAACTGCAGCGCGGCGGTATAGTCCCCCCGCTGGAAGGCATCGTAACCCAACTTGGTTGCCGCCACTGCCGGCACATCCACCGCCAAGAGGGAATCCACCAAGGGCTTCAGATTCTCGTCGTGAGTCACCTGAAGCAGCGCAGCCCGGGCCTTTTCCGCATCCAGTTGCCCCAGGTATTCCCTAGCCAATCCAAGGTAGGCGGCATCCAGGGAATTCAGCACCCCGCTGTCGCCTGGCAAGTATCCCACTGCTTCCTTTAGTTTCTCAATCGCCGCGGTCCAGGATCCCTGGGCAAGCAAGGATCGTCCCTCAGAATAGCGCCATTCTCCCATCAGGGTTCCCAAGCGTTCCTTCACCTGGACGTTGTCCGGTTCCAACTGCTGTAACTGCTGCAACAGCACGAGAGCATCCTCAAAGCGTCCATTCAGGATCATCTGATCGGCCAACAGGAGATCTTCGGGAGTCACTCGACTCTTGCTGGGCGTTGCAGAGGAGGTGGGTCCGCTGGGGCCGGCAGAGGGCACTGTGCATCCCACTGTCCAAACCATCAACAATAAAAGAGAGAGAGCTGCTAGAAGGCAACGCCGGCTTTTCACGGCGACACCGCTACAAAGGGATTCACTTTTCCTACTTCACTGGCTGGAGGGGTAAGAGTGGGAATGGGTAAATAGCGATCCCGGATGGATTGATCGATGGCCGTATTGAAGGTCACTGTCTTGGTCCAGCGAGTGATCACGGCAGGATCCGGTTGAAAGGTCAGGTTTGGGCCATATAGAAACTCGTTGACCGGGTCCAGCGCATGCGGGTCCATATAAATCAACAGCGACGCGCTGGCCACAACGATTAGCAGTACCAGCAGGAAGACGGTCCCCGGGTTGAACTTGCTCTTCTTGAGGCGATGGCTGGGCGTTGCTTTTTTCGTCTTGAGAGGGCTCATTACGGGGCGGCTCCCTGCTTCAGGTAAATCGAACAATCAACCGTTACGGTCACATCTTCACCCCCAGCCATTGAGATCGAATTCACTTGGATAATGTTGGGGAAATTGAGCAGGCTCTTCAGGAAGGCCAACACGCGAAAGTAGTTGCCTTGGGCGGTCAACTGAAAATTGGATACCGTGTCCTCGCCGACTTGCGTGGGTGGCGTGGGATCCGGCAACACATCCAGAGTCAGTCCTTGCTGCTTGTAGAGTTGCTCCACTTGGACCAGCAGCTTCAACTTGTCCAGCGTTGCCGGCAAGACTTTGTTCAAGACGTCCTGGCGCTCTTTGTAGAGAGCTGCCTTGGTCACAAAAAGCGGATTATAGCGGGATAGCTCCTGCAAGTTGGCGAATCGGACGGAATCTGTATCCACCTGGCTGCGCAGTTCCTGATTCTGATCCCAAAGGGGTTGAAAGAAGAAGGAATAGGCGACATAGGCCACCACCATCATCAGGACTACGAAAAGAATAGGCATTAGCAGTTTGCTGCCCTTCATGGCGTGGCTGTGACCACCTGGCAGGAGATGGTGAAGGGCCAACTGTTCTCGGTCTGGCTGATGCTATCCATTTGCACTTGCTGGTAGCTGGGCGAAGCGGCCAACTGGTTGAAGAAACCTACTCCCATCACCAAGGTGGGGGCTTCGCCCTGCACGGTCATCCGGCCGGCAGCATCGACCGCCACGGAGATGAGATGAACTTGGGTGGGAACCTGTCGAGCCAGGTCCACCAGGACCGTGCTCCAGTCTTTCTGTCTGTTGAGCAAACTGGAGATATAGCGTTCCTGCACCAGTGTCTGTTTCTCCATCCGATCCAAATCAGCCAATTGCTTTTCCAGCGGAAGGTACGAAGAGATCTTGCTATTGATTTGGTCCAGTTGGGTCTGGGTTCCCGTCACCATTCCCTGAAGGGCGAAATCTGCCAAAACCAGGATCAACACCAAGGCCAATAGAGCAAAAACGTAGCCACGAGCCTGCGGGCCGAGCAGACTCTTCCTGGCTGGTAGTAGGTTGATCTCCAGGCGTGGCATCCGTTATACCAGCAGGGCGGCTTCCATGTTCTCGAAGGTAAGAGGAGGAAAGTGCCGTTCCTCCCCGTGCAAGGCCAATCCGGCGGGGAGGTTGATGATTGGCAGCAACTCCGGAACTTGCGCTCTTTCCCCGGACAGGAACCGGCTAACCGGCGTCCAATAACTGACTTCCACTCCCAAGGCCTCTTTCAAATAGCCATCCATGCCGCGCAATGAAGCTCCCCCGCCGCTGAGCAGGATTTTCATCTCCTGGTAAATATTGGCGCGGCTCTGGAAGTAGTCCACGGAACGCTCAAGTTCCTGGACCAGCTCTTTCAAGACCGGACCCATCGATTTGTAGATCAAGTTGAAGGGCTCGAACTGCGCTTCATCGGCAACCAAGGTAGCCTTGGTCCGTTTCAGCTTCTCTGCCTCCTCCAAAGGCAATCCCAAGCTCTTGGCGATGGCCTGGGTGAAGGATCCGCCGGCGATCGGGATTGCCCGCACCAGATACAGGGTGCTGTTGGCGATAAAGAGGATTTGGGTCTGGCTCGCCCCCATCTCGATGATAAATGTGGTGGCGGAACCAGACAAATCGTTGCTGGCAGCGAAAAGCAGACGCAGCATAGCCAAGTAAGGAACTTCAATGGCAACCGGGGTCAGTTTAGCCAGCTTGCACAGGCGCACCAGTGAATCGATGATGTGACGGGGAGCGGCGGCAGCCAATACCTGGACGTTCTCCTCTTTCTCCTGTAAAAACTGGTACTGGATGAACATCTCCTCCACTGGCAGGGGCAGGAATTTTTCCATCTCCCACTTCACCAGTTCGTCAAGTGAGGCGCCGGGAGGGGCTTTGACCCAGACCTGTTTGAGGATCACCTGTTGAGGCGGCAAGGTGAGGACGACGGATCGGCTGGAGAAGTATTTCCCCCAAGATGCGGCCAAGCTGGCGGCAATCACATCCGGCAAGACTACATTCCCATCAGCAAAGCTCTCGCTGGGGGTTGGCAGGAGCATGGCATTGTGCAAGCCAACCTTGGTTCCAGCCGTTTGGAATTGTACTGCCTTCAGATTCGCTGAGCCGATATCCAATCCCACAACGCTGCCAGAGCCAAGCAATCCCACGCGCGCCTCGACCTTTCCTTAAGGTTGGCTCCAATAATACCACAACAATCTCTCAAAATGGCTATGGAGACAGATTTTTACAGTAATTTTGGGGACAGACTTCAAATCTGTCGCCAAGTTCTTTCGCTTCGCTCGAGAGGTGCTGGACAGCCCCCGGCAGGTGGACAGCCCCCGGCAGGGTGTCCTTTAGGAGCAGACTTCACTTGATCCCACCCAAGAGCGAGAAGTAAGGCAGGAAGAGGGAAAGCATGATGAAAGCAATGATCCCGCCCATGAATATTAGCATCAACGGTTCCAGCGTAGCGGTGAGGTTATTTACCACATAATCCACTTCCTGGTCGTAGAAGTCGGAGACTTTGTTCAACATCTGCTCCAATTGGCCGGACTCCTCGCCGGCAGTGGTCATCTGCACCACCAGGGAAGGAAAAAGCTTGCTTTGCCCCATCTGGACGGCAATTCGATCCCCCCCTTGCACCCCGTGGCGAATGCGCAGGATCTCGTCCTCGTAGACAGCGTTGTCCACCGCCCGGGCAGTGATCTCCAGCGCTTGCAGCAGTGGGACGCCGGCCTTGATCAGCGTGCTCAAGGTGCGGGTGAAACGAGAGAGTGCGCTCTTCTGGTTGAGCGGACCGAGAACCGGAAGTTTGAGGGCGAATCGATTAAGCTCGATGCGCCCCCGCGGTGTCTTCAAATAGCGGGAAAAGAGATAGAACCCCCCCCCGAAGACCAGCAGCAGAGCCCACCAATATCCCAACAGCAGACTGGAAAAGCCCATCAACATTCGTGTCGGCAACGGAAGGTCGATGTTCATCGTGTTCAGCATGCCGGCGAAAGTCGGCACTACCGTGGTTACCAAGAGAATGATCACGCCAAAAGAGAGAACCAGCAGGATTCCCGGGTACATCAAAGCGTTCTTGATCTTCCCGCGCAAGGCCAGGTCTTTCTCTCCGAAGTCAGCCAGGCGCTCCAGGGTCTCTTCCAGGTTGCCCCCCAACTCTCCAGCGGCGATCATCTGGGTATAGAGGTTGGAGAAAACATTGGGGTAGCGGACCATGCTGGCCGAGAGGCTGAGGCCGGATTCGATGTCTTTGCGGATGTTTTGGATAACCTGCTTGAAATACTTGTTGGTAGCCTGGTCGTCCAAAACACTGAGACATCGCGTGGCGGAGATGCCAGAACGCAGCATAGTGCCGAATTGGCGAGTAAAAAGGGCCAAGTCTTTGATCCCAACCTTATCCGCGGTCAGTTTCATGGAAAGGAAACTGCCGCTCTTCTTGGGAACCAAGGTGAGGATGGTCAGACCCTGCAAGCGCAGACGGGCAGCGGCCGAACGGGAATCGCTCGCCTCAATGAAGCCCTTGGCTAAGGCGCCCCTGCCATCTCTTGCCTGGTACTCAAACTGAGACATTATCGCTCTCCATTTTAGTGATCAAGTAGTTTAGTAGTTTAGTAAGTACCTACCGACTTAACTACTTATTCACTTAGGTTGACAACCGCCGGCGAGCTCAGCGTAAACTGACGCGCGGTTTCTGGAACAAGTCAGGGCGGGCAAAACGGTTGAAGTCATCCAAATCAAAGACGTGCAAGACAGCCTCTTCGTAGGTGATGACACCCCGTTTGTAGAGATCTTTCAGGGAAGAATCCATGGTTTGCATCCCAAGCTCGCCGCCCATCTGGATAGCAGTGGGGATCTGGTGGGTCTTGGCGTCGCGGATCATGTTGCGGACCGCCAGCGTGGTGATCAGCAGCTCGGCCGCGACCACTCTGCTCAAGCCGTCAGCGGTGGGCATCAAGCGCTGCGAGAGGATTCCTTCCAAGCTGGCCGACATCTGAAGACGGATCTGCGATTGTTGATGGGGAGGGAAGGCGTCGATGACGCGATCCACCGACTGAGCGGCAGAGTTGGTGTGCAGGGTGGCGAAAACCAAGTGGCCGGTTTCGGAGGCGGTCAAAGCGATGGCCATCGTTTCCAGATCCCGCATCTCCCCCACTAGGATCACATCGGGGTCTTCCCGCAAAGCGGAGCGAAGGGCATCGGCGAAAGAGAAAGTGTCCGAGCCCACTTCGCGTTGGTTGACAATGGCTTTGTTGTGGCGGTGGAGGTATTCGATGGGATCCTCGATAGTGAGGATGTGGCAGGGGCGGGTCTCGTTGATCACCGCGATCATGGCCGCCAGGGTGGTGGACTTGCCGGAACCGGTAGGGCCGGTCACCAACACCAGCCCCTTCTCTTTCTTCAAGAGTCTGGCCACGGCAGTGGGCAAGCCCAGGTCGGTCAGCTTGGGCACTTGGAAGGGGATCCGGCGGACAGCCGCCCCGATCGCTCCTCTTTGCTTGAAGATGTTGATGCGGAAACGAGACAACCCAGGGATGCCTACCGAGAAATCCAACTCCCACTTCGCTTCGAACTTGGCCCGTTGTTCGTCGGTGAGGCTGCTTAAAACTAACCGCGCTACTTCGTCTCGACTCAAGATGGGCATCTCTTGCTGTATCAGCAAGCCGTTGACGCGCAGCACCGGGGGTACGCCGACCGTCAGGTGAAGGTCGGAGGCATTCTTTTCCGCGGACAGGCGAAGCAGATCGATCAGTTCCATCAGACTTGCGCCGTGGCCACAACGCGCAGCACTTCTTCCATAGTGGTGATCCCCTCCAATACTTTGAACCAGCCGTCTTCCAACAAGGTCTGCATTCCGACCTTCTTCGCCTGTTCCTTCAACTGCGAGGAAGAAGCCCGCTGCAGGATCAGCTCTTTGAGACCTTCTTCCACATACATCACCTCCTGCAAGGCGGTGCGTCCAGTATACCCCTTCCCTTGGCAATGCTCGCAGCCGGTTCCACGATATAACTTGATCTCGATCCCGTCGGGAACCTCCAGGCCAAGGGTGCGCAGCGATTTCAGCGAATCGGGATGTGGAGTGTATTCCAGCTTGCAGTAGGGGCAAATCTTGCGAACCAGGCGCTGTGCGGTGACACCGATCAGGGAGGAGGAGATTAAGAAGGGCTCGATGCCCATGTCGATCAGTCGCGTCACTGCTGAGGCGGCGTCGTTGGTGTGCAGGGTGGAGAGCACCAAGTGGCCGGTGAGGGCAGCGTTGATGGCGATCTCCGCCGTTTGTGAGTCGCGGATCTCGCCGACCATGATGATATCCGGATCCTGACGAAGGAAAGAGCGCAGGGAGTTGGCGAAGGTGAGGCCGGCCTTGATGTTGACCATCACCTGGTTGACGCCGGTCATCTGGTACTCTACTGGGTCTTCCACGGTGATCAGATTCTTATCCGGCGAGTTCAACTGGCGCAGGATGGCATAGAGGGTGGTGGTCTTGCCGGAGCCGGTGGGACCGGTGATGAGGATCATCCCGTAGGGTTGGTGAATCACCCGCTCGAAGATCGACTGCGCCTCCGGGAAGAAACCCAGCGCCTGCAGGCTGAGCATGGTGCTGCTCTTATCCAGGATGCGCATGACTACCTTCTCGCCGAAGATGGTAGGCAAGGTAGAGACGCGCAGGTCAATTTCACGGCCATCGACGGTGAGGGGGATGCGGCCGTCCTGCGGCAGGCGGCGCTCGGCGATGTCCATCTGAGCCATGATCTTGATGCGGCTGATGATCGCCGGTTGGATATGGCGCGGGACGAAACGGACATTATGCAAGAGGCCGTCCAAACGATAGCGCACGGCCAGATCACCCTTGCGCGGTTCGATGTGGATGTCCGTGGCCTTTTCGCGCACCGCCTGGGTGATCACCATATTGACCAGGCGAATGATCGGGGCTTGGTCCGCGGCTGCCGCCAGGTTGTCGCTGGAGAGTTCCTCATCCTTCTGCTCCGTGCTGACTTGGCTGTCAGCAAATTGGTCGAGCGCATCCTTGACCGTGCGATCGACGCCGAAGAGTTTGTCCAGGCTAGCCGAGATGCCGGTCTCGGTAGCCACTCGCGGCTCGATCAAGTAACCGGTGACCAGACGGATGTGGTCCAAAGAAAAAACGTCCAAGGGATCAGCCATGGCTAGCACCAATCTGTTCCCGTCTCGCTCCAGCGGAATCACCTTGTAACGCCGGCAGAGATCCTCCGGCACCATTCGGGCGACTTCCAGGTTGAGGTTTGCATTCAACAAGTCTACATAGGAGATGTTCCACTGAGCTGAGACAGCCTGGGCCAATTGATCCTCGCTGATAATCCCCATATTAATCAGGATTTTCCCCAGCAGTTCCTTCTCGGCAGGCCGGTTGGTACGGGTTGCTGCGGCCACCTCGATCGCTTTCTGCAACTGCTCGGGGGTGGCAAAACCCATCTCAACGAGGATTTCGCCTATTTTCTTGCGTGGCATCTAGTCGTCCTTTCCCAACAATCCCTCAATCCGCAGTTTCATCTCGCTGGGGCTCTGGGCTGCTGCGATAACCTCACTCTGGCTGATTAAACCTTGCGCGTATAGTTGATACATGGATTGATCGAAGGTGCGCATCCCATCAAAGGATCCCTTCTGCAGGGCGCCTTTGATCGAAGGCAGTTGTCCGTTGCGGATCAGATCTCGAACATAGGGGGTGTTCACCAGCACTTCGCAGGCCAGCACCATCTCTTCTCCATCGCTTCGGGGGAGAAGAACCTGGGAAACCACCACCCGCAGGTTGAGGGAAATCTCCAAATAAGCCTGGTTCTGGTGATTGCTGGAGAAGAAGGAAACGATCCGCTCCAAGGCCTGAGTGACGTTGTTGGAGTGCAGCGTGGCCAAGACCAGATGGCCGGTCTCGGCGAAGTGCAGGGCGGAGGAGACAGTCTCCTCGTCGCGCAATTCACCGATGACGATGACATCCGGAGCTTGACGCAGGGCATCTTTCAGCCCGTCTGTCCAACTGCCGACGTCCATCCCCAATTCGCGTTGGCTGACCAGCGAGAGATCGTCTTCATAAAGATACTCGATGGGATCCTCCAAGGTGACGATGTGACCGGGGCGGGAGTGGTTGCGGTGATCGACCATAGCGGCCAGGGAGGTAGACTTGCCCATCCCGGTGGCTCCGGTGATCAGCACCAAGCCGCGACGCTCCAGCGCTACCTCCTTCAAAAAGAGGGGAAGGCGAAGGGATTCAAAGGAGGGGATTTTGGACTTGACCTGGCGCATGACACATGCCGTCGTTTCTCGCTGCTGGTAAACATTGACGCGGAAACGCCCCAACTCCGGTTTCCAGTAGGCCAGGTTCACTTGCCGATCTTTCTTGAAAAGTTCCAGGTGGTCATTGTCCATCATCCCCATGGCGATCGCCTCGGTCTCGCGAGGGGTCAGGGGCTGGTCGGTGAGTGCATAAAATTGTCCATAGATGCGAAGAATAGGGGGCGAGTAGGCCTTGATGTATAGATCAGAGGCGTTTCGCTCCTTGGCGACAGCTAACCATTCGTCCAGATACACAGTCATTAACCTCTCCCCTATTCTACTCCCCTGGAAGCGAAGTGGCGCAAGCCGTCCTTTATGGGGACAGATTTAAATCTGTCCCCATAAAGGACAGGTCTAACGGGTCTATGAGCAAGCATCTTCATAGCCGCCGTAGGGGCGGGTTTCAAACCCGCCCTCTGTACAGCCCCCGGCAGGGTGTAACTAGAAAAGATGATCGCCTAATTGCATCTTCTCCCGCACCTCAGCCATCGTTTGGCCAGCAGTCTTTCGGGCTTTGTCGCAACCATAGCTCAGTAGTTCGGCCAAACGCTGCTCTTCCCCCAACAGCTCTTGGCGCCGAGCCCGGATGGGGTCCAGGAAAATGTTCAGGAGAGCACCCAGGTTGCGCTTGTCTTCTACGCACCCCAACTGGCCTGCACGACAGGCAACAGCGATTTCTTCCGCCCCCTGGGGGTTGAAGGCGCGGTGAAAAGCATGCACCGTGCAGATCTCGGGGTGACCGGGGTCACTCTTGCGAATCTTGGTCGGATCGGTAACCATCGAGCGGACTCGTTCCGTCACTTCTTCGCTGGAGTGCTGCAGGGCGATGTCGTTGCCCAGACTCTTGCTCATCTTCTTCTGGCCATCCAAGCCGGGGAGCCGGGAGACTTGGGAAAGCAGGGCTTCCGGCTCGGGAAAAGTGGAGCCGTAGAGGTAGTTGAAACGGCGGGCGATCTCCCGCGTCAACTCCAGGTGGGAGAGCTGGTCATCCCCGACCGGAACCAGATCGGCCTTGTAGACCAGGATGTCGGCGGCTTGCAGGACCGGATAGCCAAGCAGGCCGAGTGAAGCCAAGCTTTCCTCCAAGTGGAGGTCGTCCAACTTGTCCTTGAGCGTGGGGATGCGTTGAGCCCGGGCAATGGTGACCAGCATTTGAAAGAGCAGATAAAGTTCGGAATGTTCCGGCACCATGGATTGTACGAAGAGAGTGCTTTTCTCCGGATCCAGGCCCACAGCCAAGTAATCGACGAAGATGCTGCGGCTGGCCTCGCGCACCTCCTTCGGCCTCTCGTAAAGGGTGGTGTAGGCATGATAGTCAGCGATAATAAAGTAGCAGTCGTATTCCTCCTGCAACTTCAGCCGGTTGATAATCGATCCGACGTAGTGACCAAGGTGCAGGCTGCCCGAGGCGCGGTCGCCGGTGAGGATGCGTTTCTTGCTCATGAGCCTTCCTTCTTATTACTAATTTTTAATTGCTAATTACTATTTACTATCCTCCCTAAAGTGTAGGAACGGCTCTCACCCTTGTCAAACCGACCTCAAGCCGGGATAATGCGGCGAGGAAGCGAGGAGGAGAAAGATCATGGATAGGAGAACGACAATGCGAAAAAGGCCGGAACGCCCTGCCGGGGGCTTAGATGCTGCCGTCTGTCGCTGCCTCAAATGAAAACCTTTATCATCGTCAACCCCACTGCCGGAAGGGGCAAGGGATTGAAACTGGTTCCTTCGATCGAAGCCCACCTAAAGAGCCTGGGGGTGGACTATGTTCTGCACATCTCGGAATCACCTTCGGCGCCGGCTGAATTAACCCGCCAAGCCATCGCCCGTGGATTCCAGTTGATCGTCGCCGGGGGCGGCGATGGCACCTGCCAGGCTGTCGCCACTGCTATCCTGGGTGTGGACAGCTCGCCAGTGGCCAGACCTAAGGATGGGGACAGAAATGAAATCTGCCCACCCATTGCAGCGAATCAAAGTGCAAGCTCAGCCGGGACTCCTCCTTTTTTTGGCATTTTGCCGATGGGTCGTGGCAACGACTTGGCTCATGGCCTGGGAATCCCCGCCGACCCCTTCGATGCCTGCCAAGTGTTCCGATCTGGACGCCCGATTGAATTGGACATGGGTGTGGCTTCCAACGGCAAGATGTTCTTGAACGTGGCAGGGGCTGGATTCGACGCGGAGGTCAACCGTTATGCCAACCGCATCCGCTGGTTCAAGGGAAACCTCGTCTATCTGCTGGCCATCTTCGTCAAGCTGGCTACCTTCCGCGCAGCACAGTTTACCCTCCACCATGATGGGGGAACCTGGCGCGGGAGAGCCATGATGGTGGCGGTGGGGAATTCCCGCTACTACGGTGGCGGTCTCTTTGTTGCCCCCCAAGCGCTTCCCGACGATGGCCTCTTCGACATCGTGATCATCGGTGATCTGAGCCGAATGGAGTTCATCCGGGCCTTTCCCACCGTCTACAAAGGGACTCATATTCATCACCCCAAAGTTCAAACCTTCCGTACCCGCAGCATCACCATCGATTGTGACGCGCCGTATTGCTCGTATGCCGACGGGGACTTCCTCAGTGAACTGCCGGTCAGCCTGAACCTGCTTCCACGGGCTATCAAGGTGCTCGTTAAGTAGCTAATTACTAATTAATAATTTGTTATTAGTAATTATAAATTAGTAATGGTTTCAGTCTATAATCACGATAATTGGCATAAAGCATCAGGAATACGGTGAAAGGGGCATCGCATGAGAACGCTGGTCATCGTCAACCCGTCTGCTAACCAAGGCCGTGTGCTGCAAGTTCTTCCGCAAGTGGACGGGAAGCTCAAAGAATTGGGCATTGATGTCACTTTGCGCATCTCACCATCGCCGGATGCTCCACCGAAGATGGCTAAAGAAGGGATCGCCGAAGGATTCCAGCGAATCGTAGCGGCAGGCGGAGACGGCACCAGCCATGCCCTGGGCGGCGCCATGGCCGGGACCGGGGTCACCCTTGGCTTCCTTCCCCTGGGGCGCGGCAACGACTTCGCCACCGCCTTGGGGATCCCCCGTGACCCACTGGCAGCTTGCCAAACGCTGCGTTCAGGCCAGTCAGTGAAGATCGATGCCGGGCGCAGCGGAACTGGCCGGTTCTTTGTCAATATGGCTGGAGCCGGCTTCGACTCTGAGGTCAATCGCTACGGCAATCAGGTCCGGTGGATCAAAGGTGGGATCGTCTACTACTATGCCGCCATCGTCCAGATCTTCCGCTTCAAGGCAGCGAACTTTACCTTGCTTCATGACAACGGCGTTTGGAAGGGGAAAGCATTGATGGTCGGCATCGGCAACTCCCCCCAATTTGGCGGAGGGATGCGCTTAACTCCTCACGCCAAAGTGAACGACGGGCTCTTCGACATCGTTGTCGTCGGCGACCTGGGCAAAGGTGATTTCCTGCGCACCTTGCCGAAGGTTTTCAGCGGCAGCCACCTCAGTAACCCGAAAGTCTTTGAATTCAAAACTCGCCGCATCGAGATTTCCTGCGATGCGCCTTATTGTTCTTACGCCGACGGCGATTTCTTCTCCGACTTGCCGATGACCTTGGAGATCGTCCCACTTGCCCTGCACGTCTGGGTGCCGGAAAAGAAACCGCCCTGCTTTCTTTAGCGAAACACCCTGGCACAGACTGTCTAGTGATCAAGTGGTTAAGTGATCAAGTAATTTAGTAGTTTAGTAAGTACTCACCCACTTAACTACTTGGCTACTTAGCCACTGATAATGCTTATCAACCCACACGAAGGAGGAAACATGGAAGGGAAAGGTAGGATCTTCACCGAGGTTGATCCCGATCTCTTGCGCGAGTGCTTCCGTTCTAAATCTAAAAAACTAACCAACAAAGTGACCTCCGTCGAGGAGGCCGTGCGGGTCCACCTCCATGACGGCGATTATCTGGCGGTAGGGGGGTTTGGCGGGGTTCGTATTCCTACCGCTTTATTGCACGAGATCGTCCGCCAGGGGAAAAAAGGTCTCGGCTTCGCCGGCCACCCCGCGACCCACGACTGCGAGATCCTGGCGGCTGGCAGGTGCTTCGACCGCTGCGACGCCGCTTATGTCATCGGCTTGGAAGCCCGGGGCATCCCTAAGATGACGCGAAAGTATTTTGAGAGCGGAGCGGTGGAATGCACGGAATGGACCAACGCAGCGATCTCCTGGCGATTGCGGGCGGCGGCCATGGGGATCTCTTTCATCCCGGCCCGCAGTATGCTGGGGACCGATACCGAGCTGCACAGCGCCGCCAAAGAGATCGCCTGCCCCTTCACTGGAAAGAAGTACCTGGCTTTGCCCGCTCTCTTCCCGGATGTGGCCATCATTCATGTGCATGAGGCGGATGTCAACGGGAACTGCCACATCCGCGGCATCCTGGTTTCTGACCAGGATCTGGCTCGCGCTTCGAAAACGGTGATCATCAGCGCCGAACGGTTGGTTCCTATCGACTTCTTTCGCGATGACCAGGAGAAAACCACCATCCCCTACTATCTGGTGGACGCTGTAGTGGAGGTTCCTAATGGAAGCTACCCAGGCAACATGCCCTACGAATACTACTCCGACGAAGAGCATTTGCAGGAATGGTTGACTGCCGAGGAGAGCCCCGAGACCTATCAGGCTTTCCTTGACAAGTATCTCTTCGGGATCCGGGACTTTGACGCTTATTTGGAGCTATGCGGCGGAACTCATAGGATGAGCCAGTTGCGAGACTTGGAGTATCTGCGTAAAACGGCAGGAGAGGGGGCAGACTAAGATGACCGCCAACAATGCGTTCGTGACCCGGAAGGTGGAGTACAACGGCATGGAATTGCTGGTCTGCGTAGCCTCCCGCTATTTGGAGGACGGCGCCTCGGTCTCGGTGGGCACGGGGGTCCCGGTAGCCGCGGCGATGTTGGCCCAGAAGCTCTATGCGCCAAACCTGTTGGTGATCTTCGAAGCGGGGGGGATCGCTCCTTTGCTCCCCACTATGCCCATCTCGGTAGGGGATTCACGCACGACCCACAGAGCCATCCAAGCCACTTCGATGACCGAAGTGATGGATACTCTGTCTCGTGGTTTGGTGGATTATTGCTTCCTTGGGGGGGCCCAGATCGACCTCTACGGCAACTTGAACTCCACCCAGGTCGGCACAGATTACCGCAAACCCAAAGTGCGCTTCCCCGGTTCCGGCGGCGCCAACGACTTCGGCTCGCTGGCTTGGCGGACGATGGTGGTCACCCCGCAAAGCGCTCGCCGTTTCGTCCCCAAGGTTGACTTCCTCACCACCCCAGGCTACCTCGACGGCCCCGGCTCGCGTGAAAAGGCCGGCTTGCC
>JBAXQG010000012.1:0-16248 GCA_037131855.1 bacterium | reverse complement strand
CCCTGGTTCGAATCCAGGTGGGCCCACTAGGACGGTCACCGATGGAGGAACTGGATAGACTGTACCAGTTGCAGCGTTTGGACTTGACGCTGCGCGAAAAAGAAGAGGAACTGCACCGCCTGCGCATCCCTCCGGCCAGCATCCGGAAGGCCGAAGAGGCGCGAGCTTTGCTGGTGCAAATCGAGCAAGAGCGTCAACATTTGAAAAGCGAGATGAAAGACCGCGAACTGCAGGTCGACACCATCCAAACGAAAATCCAGCGGCTGGAACGTGAACTGTTCTCGGGGAAAGGTGGGGTGAAAGAGTTACTGGACAAACAAACCGACCAACAGCATCAAAGATCGCGCAAGAACATCCTGGAAGACCAAATCCTGGAGATGATGGAGCGCTTGGAGGAGTTGGACGGGCGGTTGGCGGAGGCGCGCCGAGAGCTGACGGATCGAGAGGAAGAACGGGAGAAGGATCTGCAAACCAAGGCTGTGGCTAGCGCTGCTCTTGAGGCGGAAACCGGCCAGATTCGGCAGCAGCGCCAGGAGGCCGTGCCGGGAATCCCATCGGAACTCCTCGCTCGCTACGAGAATCAACGCAAGCACCTTCAAGGGCAATTCCTCTCCACAGTCTCCAACGGAAGTTGCCAGGGTTGCGGGGTGCATTTAGCCTCTGCCGAGCTGATCCGCTTGCGCAAAGAGGGGCATCTCCCTTGCGGGAATTGCGGGCGCATTCTGCTGGCTCAACCGCCTGATTGAGGGTAGCGGCTCGGCTCCTTTGGCTCGTTTCCCATCTCGTTTCCCATTACACGATGAAGCGGTTACACTAACGGCGAACAGGAGGAGTTGATGAGAACGAAAAAGGCGCTATTCCTACAGATTTTGGTTACTCTGCTGGCCGTGGTTTTTCTGGTTGTCTTGTATTTCCTGATTCGTCCGTCGCCCGCAAACCCGATAAACCCGGTGGTCTTTGCCATCGGCAGCATCGCCGTCCATTGGTATGGCCTGCTGATCGCGCTCAGCTTTATCCCCGCCATCTATTCGTCCGTTTGGATTGCCCGAAATTGGGGGATCAACCCGGACCACGTCTACAACATGGCCATTCTGGCTGCCCCTATGGCAGTGATCTTCGCCCGCCTCTTCTACTGCGCTCTGAACTGGGGTTATTTCTCACTTCACCCGGTGGAAATCCTCTACATCTGGCTGGGAGGACTGTCCCTTTACGGGGTCATCTTCGGCGGAGTGCTGGCTTGTTTGATCTATGCCATCATCTCCAAGATCCCCTTCCTGCGCATCCTTGATCTGGGGGCGCCTGCTCTTCTTCTAGGACAAGCCATCGGCCGCTGGGGAAACTTCTTCAACCAAGAGCTCTTCGGCTACCCCACCGACCTGCCCTGGAAAATGTGGGTCAATCCAGACGCCGTACAGGCCCTGCAAAACCAGGTACACAGCTTCCCGCCGGAGACCCAGCAGTGGATCCTGGGTTCTCAGTACTTCCACCCGACCTTCCTCTACGAGTCGATTGCCAATATACTCCTCTTCTCCCTCCTGATCTGGGTAGCCCGTCGAAAAGATCTTCAGCGCGGGATCATCGTCTCCCTCTATTTGATCATCTACAGCGTCTACCGCTTCCTGGAAGAGTTCGTGCGCATTGAGCCGGCCTCGGTGGGACCGCTCAGTTGGGGCCAGATTGGCGCTTTGATCACCATTGTGGTCGGCGTGTTGATCCTGATCTACAGCAGCCGCTTGAAACCGCAAGCGGCGGCTGCCACGGCGAGCGCTGCAGGGGTTGGGGAAATGGCCACGCCCGCAGGATCTCCCCCGCCGGCAGTGCCCGTGCTGGCAGTGCCCGTGCTTGTAGCGATCCCCGCGGAGGGGAAACAGGCTGCTGCCCCAACAGATCAAGCGGCAGTAGAAGCCGGTGGGACTCCCCCCGCAACTCCTGTCGCCGTTGAGCCTGTGATTCCCGTTGTCGTTGAAGCGGCATCTGCTGCTGTCGTTGAGCCTGTAACTCCTGTCACCGTTGATGCAGTAACTCCTGTCGTCGTTGATGCGGCTGCTTCGGCGCCTACGATCGCCCCGCCCGATGACCAGAAACAGCTCCCCTTTGCTCAAAGCTAATGGGGACAGATTTAAAATCTGTCCCCATTAGCTTTTGGTGGAATCTGTCCCCATTAGCGAGTGGTGAAATCTGTCCCCATTTGTAGCGACTAGCTTCGGGCAGGGACCAAGAGAATACGCACATCGGCTACGTTGGTCCCAGTCGGCCCGGTCACCAAAGCACAGCCCATCCGTTCCAGGAAGGTAAAAGAGTCGCTGCGCCGCAAGGCATCATCCAGCGAGAGCTGGAGCGTTGACGCTCGCGCTAGGGTGTCCTGACAGACGATCGCCCCGGCTGCCGGCGAGTTCCCGTCTATCCCGTCCGTCCCAGCCGATAACAAGGCCCAAGCCGCCTCCCCTGGCGGTGCGTTGCGCAGGAAACGAAGGGCAAATTCTTGGTTGCGTCCCCCTTTCCCCTCTCCCTGAACAGCGAGGTAGGATTCCCCACCGGAGAGGATAGCGCAGGGCGGCGCCAAAGGGTGATCGCTGTCCAGCACCTCCCCCAGCAATTGCGCATGAAAGCGGGCCAGTGCCTCCACTTCTCCTTCCAGCCGCGAAGAGAGGATCATCGTGGCGAAACCCTGGTCTTTGAGGAAAGCTTGACCGGCCAGAAGCGCTTTCAGGTTGTCCCCAACGAGGATCGTCATGACTTTCGGATCCCGCTCCTGGTGAGGCGTCCCGGACAATTCCAGCGAGGCTTTGGCCTGGAGGAAATGCCAAGCTTCCATGGGGAACCCGTTTTCCAACCCATTTTCCCGGAGGATGGCCAGCGCTTCCGTGGCGGTGGTCCGGTCCGGGAGGAAGGGGCCCGAGGCGACCATCTCCAAGTCGTTTCCCACGACATCAGAGAGGACCAATTGGATCACCGCAGCCTTGTGAGCAGCTTGAGCAAGGCCGCCTCCTTTTAACCGATCCAATTTCTTGCGCACGGTGTTCACCATGCCAATCGGCAAGGCAGCGCGAAGCATCGCCCGGTTCACCTGGCGAATCACCTCCAGCGATAGCCCGGGCTCCGGCAGAACGGCCAACGCTGAACCACCCCCGGAGAGGAGGACCAGCAAGAGGTCTTCTTCTGTGAGGCCGGCGCAAAGCGCAAACAAGGCTTCACCGGCTTTCAAGCTATCCTGGCCCGGATCTGGGTGAGAACCTAGCATGCTGCGAAGGGGCATCGGCGAGCCTTCAAGGCAAGGTGAGACGACCAAACCCCCGCAGATCAGATCCCCCAACTGCTCCACTGCGGCCTGGGCCATCGGCGCGGCCGCCTTCCCCAAGGCAGCCAACCACAAGCGGCGACCCTCCAAACGAAAAGGAGCCAGTCCCTTGACCAACAGCCATCCCTTCTCCTGGGCGACGTTTTGCCGAACCAGGCGCGCTGGATCAACCGCAGCCGCCATCTCCCGGAAACACTCCTCCAATAAAGGGGACAGATTTATTTTTCCAACTCCTTCAGCCCTCTCAGCCCTCAAGATTCCGCCCACCTTTCTTTCTTCTTCTCAATTTCCTCCAGGAGATCTTTCTCACCTTGGATCCGATGATCTTCTCTACCCTTCCCTCCGGCTAGTACATCAGGTCCGAACGCGCCTCTCGGCGCCCCCCCCCAAGCGATCTGCGGGCCTCCTCATTCAAGCCTATTCCGATCCATCCGTATTCCGTAAAGTAGTGGCTGTCTCCAATTCACCTCCAAGGCGTTCCCGAATGGCATCCACTTAACCCAATTCTCCCATGGGCTGCAGCAGAAATTTCCAGATGGGGACATAGCGAATGAGATAACCATTGGCAGTTTCTTCCGCCTCCAGTTCTTCAGTAACAATCAGCCCCTCTTTCACCTGGAAAAAATCCAGGGCGCGCAGCAGCGCTCGCAATTCCCTCTGCTTCGCCTTCGCCTCCGACACATCGAAGGAAACCTGGCAGATTTCTCCGATCTTCCCCCGTTTCATGACGACAAAATCAACTTCATATCCCTGGGCGTCCTTCCAGTAAAAAACATCTGCCCCGTCCTGCAGGTATTTCATAAAGACGAGGTTCTCCAGAAGCTTCCCCAGATCCTCGGTAAATCGGAAGGAGACGGCGTTGCGGAGGCCCGTGTCGATGCAGTACACCTTGCGGGGATTCTTTTCCTGGTCTTTCAAAGAATAGGAGAAGCGCCGGAGGAAGAAGAAGAGAAAAGCCTGATTGAAATAGTCGGACCACCTCTCGATCGTATCCACCGGGATGCTCAAAAAGCCCTTGATGCTATTGTAAGAGATGAGCGACGCCACATTGGTCATGTAATATTTGCAGAGCGTGCGGAGATTGTCTGGCTTGGCAATGCCGTAACGCTCGACAATATCGCGGGACAAAATATCTCCGGCATAGTTCAGAAGGATCTCCTGTTGATTGACCCCCAGGACAACAGCGGGGAACCCGCCCCATTGCATGAATTCCCGGATTTTCCCGCGGATCTCGTCGCGCCGACGGATCCTTTCGAGGCGGTCGTCATAGACGATTCCCTTGAAGGCCAGAAACTCGCCGAAATGCAAGGGATAAATCGGCGCATCAAGATGACGGCCTGTCAGAAGAGCGCCTAATTCCCGGCTCAGCAGTTTCGACGAAGAACCGGTAACGAATACCTGTCGTCCGCCCTGATCAATCATTTGGCGGACAAACCGCTCCCAGCCGCGCACACTATGCACCTCGTCGAGAAATAGATAGGTCTTGCCCACTGGTTTCAGGAAAGTCGTATAGGCGCTCAACAGGCGGTTCATGAATTCCGGGGTAAGTTCGCCAAAGAAACGGGGATCTTCAAAGTTGACATAGAGGGTGTTTTGGCGGGGGACTCCTTGGGAAATCAGGCGTCTGATCAACTGATTCATGATCGTCGTCTTGCCGCTCCGTCTGGGACCGATCAAAGTGACGGCCAGTCCATCCTGAGCGAGGCGGAAAATTCTCTCCAGGTAGGCTCCCCGCTCAATGCCGCAAAAAGGATCCTCTCGCCAGAAATTGACGTCCAGCAGGATTTCGATGATCTTGTCTTGGGTGAGATTCATTGTCATGTCCAACATATCGGTTATTTTCTATGTTTTATAACCGATATAACATTTATTATCAAGTAGAATAGGGGGACAGATTTATTTTCCCGGAGCTTTCCCTTCTCAGTCTCCAACGTGATGTGAGCTTCTTGCCCCATCAACCGATTCGGGACCGGCAAGCAGTGGACAAACTTTCCTGCGGGCATACAGCGCAGATCCTTCATCGCCTTCCTTTTTCTCTCTTTCCATCTTTCCTTTCTCTCTTTTAGTCCCATCTCTCATGCTGGAATTCCTGGTAGGAGCTCGCCTATCGCTGTGCAGGCGGTAGCCAGCGAAGTGCTGGGGGAAGCTACAGAACTCCGGGCAAGCGGGCAATAAATAAATCTGTCCCCTTTTCCAGCTATCGGTTATGATTGACGGAATCGTCAGGAGTCCATGGCCTGGTGAAAAGAAGGACGAGGAGGATCGGATGAGCCTGGTTCGGATGGAAAAGCTCAGCAAGACCTTCGAAGGAGGTCGCAAGGCAGTAGACGAGGTTAGCCTCTCTATCGAGGAGGGGGAAGCTTTCGGCCTCTTGGGACCGAACGGCGCCGGCAAGACCACGATGGTACTGATGTTGTCCTGCCTGCTGCGCCCGACAACGGGAGACGCCTGGGTGGACAACGCCAGTGTCATCCAAAACTCGCTCCGGGTGAGAAGGGCAATTGGCGTGGTTCCGCAGGAGATCGCCCTCTATCCCACCCTTTCTGCCCGGGAGAACCTGGAGTTTTGGTCCGTGATGTATGACGTCCCCAGCCGGGAAAGAAAAAGCCGAATCGAGGAATTGTTGGTCGTCGTCGGCTTGGCCGATCGTCAAAACGAGCGCATCGACCGCTATTCCGGCGGGATGAAACGGCGCGTGAACATCGCTGTCGGCCTCCTGGGGCGTCCTAAACTGCTGATCCTGGACGAGCCCACGGTTGGGGTGGACCCCCAGTCTCGCAACAGCATCCTGGAAACGCTGAAGGAATTGAACGGTCAAGGCCTGACCCTTCTCTACACCAGCCATTACATGGAGGAAGTGGAGTTCCTCTGCCCGCGCGTGGCCATCATGGATCAAGGACGGGTGATCGCCCATGGGACGCAGGAGGAACTGCGGCTCTTGGTGGGCGAGCAAGATGCCATCACTATCCAACTCGGTTCAGTCCCTCCTGATGACATCCTTGATAAGGTGCATGCAATAGAGGGGGTCAGCGCCGCACACCACAGCGAGGGAGACTTGACGGTCCTCTCCAACAGCGGCCGGAGAGTGTTGCCCGCCGTACTGGACAAACTCTTTGACGCAGAGGTCAAGGTGCGATCGGTGGCAGTGCGAGAACCCAACCTGGAGAGCGTCTTCCTGCACCTCACCGGGAAAGAGCTGCGCGACTGATGCGCAAAGCGTTGGCCATTGCTTGGAAAGACCTCGTCGTCTTGAGCCGGGATTTCGTTTCCTTTATCCTCCTGCTGGCCATGCCTCTGCTCCTGATCCTGGTCTTGGGGACAGCTTTCGGTGGGATGTTTGTCAGCAACACGGCGCCCTTCCAAATCACCCTCGCCTTCGTTGATCAAGACAACGGCGAGATGTCTCGCTTGCTGCGCGATGAAGTGTTACAAGGACCGGATCTGAAGGAGATGATCCGCCTGCACACCTTCGCCTCCCCGGATGACGCCCGCCAAGCCGTGCGAGCGGGAAGCGCAGCAGCAGCCTTGATCGTCCCGTCCGGGTTCTCCCAGGCGGTCATGGGGGAGAGCAAGACTCAATTGGAGGTCTTGGCCAATCCCGACTCGACCATCAAAGCAGGGGCCATCCGGAGCATCGCCGAGGCCTTCACCACGGAGGTGATGGCACGGGGAGCGATGGTCAGGCTCACTTTGGCTGAACTGCTCTCTCGAAATCTAATCCAACCGCAGGAAGCTGCCGCTGCGGCAGCGCGTTGGGTTCCCGAGCTGCAGTCCCTCCAATCGCAGATCCGGATCCAACGAGAGCAAGAGGTCGCACCCGGCGCCCAACTTCCCGGGGCGATGGCCTACTACTCGATCTCGATGGGGGTGATGTATGTGCTCTTCGCTGCCAACACGGCGGGAGGCAGCATCCTTACCGAACGGCGCACCCGCACGCTGCTGCGACTCTTTTCCGCCCCGCTGGAGCGCAGGACCGTCTTGGTCGGGAAGCTGCTGGGGGTCTTTCTGCTGGCCTTGGTCCAGTTTCTTCTGGTGGTCGCTTTTACGGCATTGGCTTACCGCGTCTCCTGGGGTTCCTCCATTCCCGGATTGGCCTTGATGATCCTGGCTACCGTCTTCTGCCTGGCCGGCCTGGGCGCCTTGCTCGCTTCCCTCTACCGCAGCGAAAGCCAGGCAGCGGCCATCGGTCCGGCAGTTGCCCTGCTCCTCACCTTCCTGGCTGGGGGAATGTGGGTTTTCACTGGCGGCCCGCAGTGGTTGGACATCCTCAGTCACGTCAGCCCGGTTCGCTGGTCGATAGACGGGTTTCTCACCTTGATGTCGGGAGGCAGTCTCGCCCAGATCCTTCTGCCAATCGGCGTCCTCCTCGGGCTTGGGGCGGTCTTCTTCGGGATCGGCTTCCTGCGCATCCGGAAAAGCTACGATGTGGCGTAAAGCCTGGATTATCGCCCGGCAATTCCTGCAGGCCACGGCACGGGATCGGATCTCTCTGATCTGGTTGCTGCTCTTCCCGATCATTTGGACCACCCTGATTGGGGCCTTCTCCAGCGGCGGCAATGAACCCACCCCGGTCGGATTGGTGCGGCTGGATTCTTCATCTTACGCCCAAGCTTTCCAGGATGGTCTCTCCGGCGAGAAAGCTTTTCAAATCCGGCTTCTTCCAACTGCAGAAGAGGCGCAGAGCCAAGTGCAAGGCAACAACCTGCCCCTTGCACTGGTCATCCCAGCCGACTTCGGCAGCCTCCTCGAGCGCGGGGAGACCGTCACCATCATGGTGTGGAAGACCAACCGTCCCTCCTCCTACTACTTGGACGAACTGATCAACAAAGTGACCCGGCGCCTGGCCGCCGACGCTGCTACCGCTGGCTTCGCCGTCAGCAAGATGGCTGAGCGAACAGCGCTTACCCCCAGCCAGGCCGCGGTTGCCTGGAGTGAGATCTTCGCCAAGTCGGAGGAGGGCTGGCGCAACCCGAGGATCGAAGTGAGCTACCAGGTTCTGACCAGCGAGAAGGAAGTGCAGATTCCGCAGGGCGCCAACCAGGCCTCCCCCGGCTTCACTGCCATGTTCGTCTTGATGGGACTCTTCTTTGGCGCCGGCTCGTTGGTGAATGAGCGCCGGGATTGGACCTTGCAGCGGCTATTGACCACGCCCACTCTCCGCTTCTCCCTGCTGTTCGGCAAGTTCCTGGGGTTCTTTCTGCTGGGGGCAGTGCAATTGATCCTGCTGATCCTCTACGGCCAGTTCGTCTTGGGAGCCAATTGGGGGACCAACCCCTTGGGGATCGCCCTGGTCAGCGCGGCCTATCTGCTGGCAGCGGTGGGATTGGGCACTCTCCTGGCAGCCTTGGCGCGCACCTCCCAGCAAGCCGAGGCCTTCTCCATCCTGCTTTCAATCGTCCTGGGAATGCTGGGCGGTGCCTGGTGGCCGGTGGAGATCCTTTCGCCAACCTTGCAGACCATTGCCAAGTTCACCCCCATTTACTGGGCGGTGAATGGCTACAACAAACTGATCAGCTTCGGCGAGGGGATTCCCGCCCTGCTCCCCAACCTGGCGATCCTATTGGCCATCGCGGCGGTCTCTCTCTTCTTGGGGATGCTCCTTTTCCGAACCGAGTGAGAAAAAGGGGACAGATTTATTTTTCCGGAGCTTCCCTTCCCAGTCTCCAACGTGACGCGGGCTTCTTGCCCAATCAACCGATTCGGGATCGGCAAGCAGTACACAGACTTGCCTGCGGGCTCAACAGCGCAGATGCTTCATCGTCTTTCCTGCTTCTCTCTTTCAATCCCGACGATTTTGCTGAAATCCTGGTTGGAGATGCTTCACTTCGTCCGGATGGACAATAAAGGGCATTCAAGATGACGAGAAAAGCTTGCACTGAGGCTGGAAGTCGAACTCTTAGGCGAAGAGGAGGGGAGAGCGTAGGTCGTCGCTTAGGCAGTAGCCGCTGATGAGCTGAAGGAAGCCGCGGAGCTTGGGGCAATAAATAAATCTGTCCCCATTTATTTTGCCCGGCTCTCCACCAAAAGCCGTTCCAGGTCGCGCAGCGGCAGCGGCAACTGATAGAAAAAGCCTTGGCCCATCTCGCATCCAAGCAGCTTCAAGGTCTCAAGCTGATCCTTGGTTTCCAGGCCCTTGGCGATTGTAAGGAGCTTGTGCTGACTCGCGGAAGTCAAGATCTGCTTAACCTGTTCCAAGACAGCCTTCTTCCGGTCCATGGTCTGCACCAGTCCGACATCCAATTTGATCATATCCATCGGCATCTCCCCAATCGCTTCGCTCATTTGACCGGTGGCGTTGTCCAGACAAGTCCGGATGCCCTGCTGTTGAAGCTCGATGAGGATTCTGCGCCCGGCCGCGGGGTTTTCCACGAGTGTGCTTTCTTTGATCTCCAGGATGAGATACTCACGTGCAAGGGGGAACTCACGCATCAATCGCTCCATCATCCCGACCAGACCGGGGTCGAGAAACTGCAGGGGGGCTAGATTCACGCCAATCGGCAATTGCGGGTAGCGCAGACGCTGCCAGTCCCGCATCTGCTGAAGCACTTTTCGCAGAACCCATTCCCCTACCCGCAGGATGAAACCGCTCCGTTCCAGCGCTGGAATGAATTGGATCGGCATAACCAGCCCGAAACGCGGGTTCTTCCAGCGTAAAAGGGCTTCCAGGCTGGTCATCCGGCCATCGGCCAGACTGAAGATGGGTTGATAGTGCAGCAGGAATTCCTCGTTTTGGAGCGCCTCGGTCATCCGCTCCTCCAGAGCCAGGTGCTCGGCTGGCGTCGAATCTTCGGATCTTTCCGCAATTTCCGCCGGCCGTTCCGGGTAGAGGAAATGAAGGATCACTACATCGGATCCCTCTTCGTCGCGCAAGGTCACACTGTGAAGAAAAGCTGGCAAAGGTGAGCCATTTTTTCGGCGGTAGATCACCAGACCATCAGCGCCTTCTTCTCCCAATTGGCTGGCTGGCTTGCCCAGGATTTCTTCCGAGCTATACCCATACTGGCGGCGAAAGGCTGTATTGGCAAAGAGGATCGTCCCGGTCAGGTCGGTGAGAAAGACCGAATTCTGGGTGCGCAGCAAGGCGCGAGCCAGGAGTTGGGCCTGCGCTTCGACGCCGCCGGCATGCAGGGTTGCCTCCAAACGATCGGGCAACAGCTTCAGATATTCGCCAGACTTATCCTTTACCAGGTAGTCTTGCGCTCCCGCTTTCATCGCCCGAATCGCCGTCTCTTCATCGCCCACGCCGGTGATGACGATCACCGGGGCGCGCATGGCGAAACGGAATAGATCGAAGGCTGTGCCATCCCCAAGCAGGTAATCCGCCACGACCACGTCGTAATCCTGTGCCAGCAGGCGGGTCTTGGCTTCTGTCGTGGAGGAAGCATAGGTTACCTCGTGGGGAAAACCCTTTTCCTCCAACGCACGGCGGATGGCCATTTGGTCGATGGGATCGTCTTCAACCACCAATACTTTGGCTTGCTGTTTATCCACAGAGATAGGCATCACTTCACTTGCTCTTTCCATTCGGTCAGAGAATCATAGCCGTTTCTCAAGCGCCGGCCAAGTGAAGAAAAATGTTGTCCCCTCGCCCAGTTTTGATTCCAGCCAAATCCGTCCCCCTTGACTCTCTACAATTCGTTTGACGATGGCCAGGCCAATCCCCGACCCCCCTTTGCCGGCAGTTTGAAAGAGCTGGAAAATGCGCTCCCGGTCGCCCTCGGCGATCCCCGGGCCGCTGTCGGAAACAGCGATCGTCCATCCCTCGCTGGACGAGTAGGCGTAGACCCGGATGTTTCCTATCTCCTTCCCCAGACACCCGGCAGCGTTGCTCAGGAGATTCTGGAAAACCTGAAAAAGTGCGGTCCGGTCGCCCTGGATGGACGGCAAAGGAGAGACTTCCACCTGGATCTGGGGAGGGATAGCCAAGCCATCGAGCACTTCTCTCAATAAAAGGTTCAGCTCTACTTCGCTGCGATCGGTGAGCTGTCCAGCACGGGAATACTGAAGGATCCCTTCGATCAATTGGTTCATCCGATCAACCCGTCCGCGCAGCAAGGTCAGCAACTGTTGCCCTTTCTCCGACAAAGCGGGTCCACAGTCCTCAACCAACCAGCGGGAGAGAGAGTCGATGCCGCGAAGGGGCGCCTTCAGGTCATGCGAGACAACATAGGCGAACCGCTGCAACTCACGGTTGGATCGTTCCAACTGGACCAGCAACTCACCCTGACGAGCCTCAGCCTGTTTCCGCTCGCGGATATCGCTGCCGACGCAAACCCAGCCAATTTGACCGCTCTGCTGCTGGCGGATTGGCGAGGCAGCCAGGAGCACCGGGATCTTTAAGCCATCTTTGCGCCGGATCACCGTCTCCCAGCCTGGGCCTTCTTCTTCCTGGGGAACGTATTCAGGCAGGATCAAGCCGGCAAGCTGACCCACAAGCTCAGTTTCGCTATACCCCAGGATTCGTAGCGCAGACTGATTGGCAGCCACGATCTGTTTCTCCCGATCGACCAGGAAGAGAAAGTTGGACATAGTCGAAAGGATCTCCTCCGCCGCCCGCGCCGGGGTGAGGCGGAAGAGTCCGTAACGCCAGATTCCGTACCCCATGACCAGCATGCCCAGGGTCATCGTCGAGAAGGCCACTTCCGGGATGCGCACTCCGATCTCCGGCAGGAATCCGTTGCAGACGACGCTGGCCAGGATGGGAATCAGCAGGCCGAGGAAGAGGGTTAGTGCCTGGTCCTTGCGCGGGCCGGGTTGCCGGCGCAAACGCAAATAGGCGCCAAGACAGAAAAGGGGGGCGGAAAGGGCTAGAAGATTGCTCCAAATCCCCACCAGGTACCACATCAAGCGATCCTGGGGGATCCCATAGGTCCACCCCCAAGGAGACCAGATCACTCCGCCGCTGTATCGAGAGGTGATCAGGTCGACGGCGATAAATGCCAGGGCCGGCCCATAGAGCAGGATGAGAAACCAGACTCTGGCGTGCAATAGCTTGGACCGGCAGAAGACCAGGACGAAATGGACCAGGAGCGGAATCTCCAGCGGCCAGAAGATGGCAGCCCGCATCCAGAATTGGGCTGCCTCCAAACTCTGGGATTGGCGGTAGGCGAATTCCAGGAAAGAGAGGGCGGAGAGCACCAGAGACAGCAGGAAGAAGAGCCGATGCAGCCGGCTGCGGCTGTCCAAGGCGAAGATGAAAACGCCAAGGCCAAAACCCAACACTGCCGCCAGTAAAGAAAGCAGCGCATACCCGTTCATCTGGCCCCCGCTAGCTTCACCTCAGCAATTTCCACTCCTAGGAGCGAATCATCACCAAAAGCATCTTGAAAGGTTCCCGGGCGCGCAGGGCGTGTGGCTCTCCGGCTGGAAGAATCAACGCTTGCCCCTTTTCAACGACTTGGCTTCTCCCAGAGATAGTGATCTCTGCGCTTCCCATGACAGCGTAGATAAATGCATCAAAGGGGGCCGTATGTTCGCTCAAGCCCTGTCCTTGGTCAAAAGCGAACAGCGTGATGGTTCCGGTAGGACGATTCAGCAAGGTCCGGCTCACCACCGGCCCATCTTGGATAGCCACATCTTCGGCCAGGAAGCGGGCGAATTGCCTCAACTCCTGGGCAGCATGCTCTTCCATTGTCAACCTCTCTCTTCTAGACAGCTCGCGGCTAAACAGCTCGCGGCTAAACAGCTCGCGGCAGCGTGTCTAGTCATGTATTTTTGTCGCCTCGCCCCCAGTCATTTGTTGCAGCTCAGGGGCCGTCACACGGAAGACTTCAAAAGGGGCGCCTGCGGCGGCCCAGGTCTCTTCGTACTGGTAGAGGTCGAGATCAATGAAAGTACGAGGAGGCGCCCTGTGTGCCAATGGGGGAACGCCACCGATCACATAACCGCTTTGTTCCCGTACGAACTCGGCATCGGCTTTGGCGACTGGTTCTCCCACCAACTCGGCGATGATCCGTTCGCTTACCCGGTTGGAGCCGCTGGCCAAAACCAGGATGGGCTTGCCGCTGGCAGTCCCCTTGAAGAGGATGCTCTTGACGATCTGGCCGACGCTGCAGCCGATGGTCTGCGCGGCTTCCTGGGCAGTGCGAGTGGTCTGGGGCATGTGAATCACTTGGGTGGTCAAACCAAGCGTGCGCAGGGCTTCCTGCACTCTTTGCGCACCGGCGCTGAGTGTCTCACCCATGGCTGGAAGCGCCCTGTCCTGATAGGATCGCTGACTCATGGCTGGAATAAAACTCCCGCCGCAGGATCGAGTACAGCTTCAAATCGCGGAAGGCGCCTTTCTCATAGAGCTGCTCGCGGACGATTCCTTCGAAAGTCATCCCCACTTTCTCCATCACCCGTTCCGAGGCGATATTGGCCAGGTAGCAGCGAGCCTGAATGCGATTCAATTGCATCCGCTCGAAACCGAAGCGCAACACTGCCCGCACCGCTTCGCTCATCAAGCCGCGCCCCCACCACTGGCGACCCAGGGCATACCCGATCTCGGCCCGGGCATGCGGAGGAAGCCAGTTGACGAAGCCGACGGTGCCAATGAGCTGGCCGCTTTCCCGCAATACCATCCCCCAGGGGCTGACCTCTTTTTTCCGGTATTGCTCCTCGGTGCATTGCAGGAAGGCCAGCGAATCAACCAGGGAACAATGCGTTTCCCAAACCACGTACCGCGTCACCTCCGGGTCTGAGGCATAGGAGAATAGATCTTCCGCATCCCCTAGCCACATTCGTCGCATTAACAATCGTTCCGTCTGGAGTGGAGGAAGGTCGCCGAAAATCTCCTCAACCGGGATATCCCAAGGCAGCTCAGAGGAAACGCTCAAAACGCTCCTTGCTCACTTTGCAGATCGGGCAAATCCCCGGTGGCTCCTCCCGGGCGCAGAGATAACCGCATACCTTGCAACGCCAAACGGGGTAAGAGAGCTTTTGTGATGGAGGAGTCTCGTTGGGCTTCTGCAATTTGGAACGGCCTTTGATTGGAGATCTGCGCTCGGGGATGGAGTGGGTCTCTTTGTCTCCTTTTGCCGTTGCCTCATCCACATAGAGACAACAAAAACACATTCCGAATTCCTCCAGGTCGGGGTCGCGATAATCGCAAGGACAGATGATATCCAGGTCTTCCTCTTTCTCCCCTTCTGCTAGACGGCAGGGGCAGGCGAGGTAGCCGTAGCGCTCCTCGTTGATCAGAAGGCTGCGGACCAAGGACTTGGCGAACTCGACATCGGGATTCAGATGATAGCCGGCAGATTCCGCTTCCGACTGCAAGCGATAATAAAGGCGATCGACGGCAGGTGGGGAAATCGTTTCTTCGGAGTGTGCAGTCCCCCGCAGCTCGTCAGCTCGCGGCTGCTCGTCAGCCTGTGGCGAGTTGTCAGCTCGCGGCAGCGTGTTCTGGCTCATAGCTTTAGGACTTCCTTCACTTTGGCTGGATCAAAACCGGCGATCACCGTTTGGCCATCGTTGATCACCATGGTAGGGAAGGAAAGGCCAGGGTTGAACTCTAGCACCTCATCGCGCGCTTTGGCGCGGTCGTCGCGCGTCTGCTGGTCGACATCAAGATAGTCGTAGGCTACCCCTTGTTCGTTCAGAAAAACCTTCAGCTTGCGGCACCAGATACAAGTGCTGAGAGTATACAAAAACACCTTTCCCTTGTCTGCTCCATCCACATGCTGGCTCTGCATTTCGATCACCTCTTCTTTTCCAGGAGGTCGAGTCCTCCTTGTAGTACACATTCTAACCTTTTCAGCAGGGATCCGGGAATGATTTCTGATGCCTCGCTCCACTCCCATGCCTGGCACAGTATGACACGATCGGGTTAAAATAAGGTGAGGTCGGTTTACTAGGCTGACCACCTTATGTTCGGAGGTTTTCGATGCCAGTCTTGAGTTTGGTGTGGGGGATCCTCTCCCTGATCGGGATGTTTATTGGGATGATCCCTTTGTTGGGGTGGTACAACTGGATCAACATCCCCTTCGCTGTGATCGGCCTGATCATCAGCATCGTCGCCGTCTCCACGGGGAACCCTGTTTCGCGTGGACCCGCCACGGCCGGCCTGATCTGCTCCATTGTGGCGATTGTTCTAGGAGCGCTTCGCTTGGCCATCGGTTTCGGCATCTTCTAATAACAGAGGGTCACATCTTCATATGACACCAAATTGGTAATTTGGTGTCATATGAAGATGTGACCCCGCTTCAGGGTTTTAACTGGGCGAGCAGCATGCCGACGAACATCAAGGCGCAGCCGAGAAGAGCGCGCCCGCTGAGAACTTCCCCGAGGATCAACCAGCCGCCCAGCGCGGCAAAGACCGCCTCCATGTTCATCAGGATGGAAGCGTGGGTAGGATTGGCATCTCGCTGCCCCACCACCTGCAACGTATAACCGATCGCCACCGAGGCGATGCCGGAGTAGAGCAAGGGGACCAAGCCGTCGCTGACAGCCTGCCAGGTAATGTGCTCGAAAAGAAGGGCGCCGATCGCGCAAAAAACGGCACAGAAGAAGAACTCCACCCAGGCCAGTTGCAACGGGTCGCAACGAGGCGAAAGCCAACCCACCAGGAGCACCTGGAAGGCAAATGTCACAGCGCAAGCCAGGAGCAAAAGGTCTCCTGGAGCGATCGTGAAATCGCTTCCGACAGAGAGGAAAAAGAGGCCGAGGGCTGAGATCAAAGCCCCGATCCAGCTTCCCCAACCAGGACGGTGGCGTACGAAGAAGCCGAGGAAGGGAACCAGGATCATGTACATGCCGGTGATGAAGCCTGCCTTTCCCGCTGTGGTCGTAGCAATGCCGAACTGCTGGAAATTGACGGCGACCGCTACCAACAGGCCGGCTACCGCTCCACCACCCCAGAGGACAAGCTTCAGCCGGAAGTCAGCCGAGGTCAACAGGACGCGCTGCCGCGGGCTATCAAGTTGCCGCAGGCTATCAAGCTGCCGCGGGCTATCTCGATCGACCGATGA